>CAZCRP010000004.1:0-32476 GCA_964501055.1 uncultured Acidimicrobiaceae bacterium | reverse complement strand
GGCCGCGACCTCGGCTCGAGCCCATCCGATGAGTTCCGGACCCGTTCCGAGGATCTTCCGCCACCTGCTTGGTACATCGAGCGTCGTACGAGACCAAGAGGAGGCAGTGCGATGAACCACTACTACGCCGCATTTCATGCCCGTGATCGCATCGCGCAGTTCCACTGCGAGGCGGACGACGCCCGCCGGGCATCTCAGGCACCGGGTCGAGGGCGTGACCGTTCGATAAATCGGGCCACCAGGGGGTCGCTCACGGCGGCTCTCTTCCTGTTCGCCACCATCGTGTTGGGTCTGATGATTGCCCTGCCGGCCAGCGCCGGAGGGGCATTCACCGACCGGATCGAGAACGTCGACTCGATCCTGGCCGTCGCCTTCCCCGACAACTACCCGGTGGGGTCGATCATGCGGGCCGACTGCGCCTTCGTGCAGCGAGTGCAGTTGCCCGACGGCTCCGCCACCGAGACGCTGTCCTGCGATTTGAGCGACGAGCCGGTGCTGATCCCTGAACTCCAGGGAAGCCCGCCGACGTCGGCCTTGAACTACGGCGGCGGGTCTTGCGAGTGGATATCGGACTATTGGTCAGCCAAGACGGGTGCCATCCTCTTCGCCGAGAGCTACCGCGTGGTCGTCACCCCGTCCGGAAAGGTCCACGCATCCCCCTACTCGGCCGACCCGCTCGACTGTGGGTGACCTCGGCTCGACGGCTGTATCCAGGTCGCCTCCGGCCTTTTCTCCCAGCGGGAGCAAGTGGTGCAGGCGGAGCCCGGTGGGAGTCGCTCACGGTGTCGAGATGGCGCGGACCAACTCACGCGATTCGAGTCGGTCCGCTCATTGCGGCGGTGGTCTCCGAACGATCAACGGGCTGGGCGCGCCGTTTCCGGCGTGCCAGATCGGAATGGCAGGACCTTCCGGTCTCACCTCCCCGGCCGGCGTGGATCGTCGCTGAGTGGCCCTGCTGTGATCCCGAGCTCCTCTTCACGTCACCGTGGCGCCATGGGGATTGCCCGCGGAATGACGCCCTTCGGACCGTGAGCACGACGGTCGATTCGGCAAGCAATTGGGTGGTGGACGCCAGCGAAGTGGGTGGCCACCCCCCATGACCGGCGTCGACCCTGTTTCGTACCGTCAGACCAGGTTGAGCACCGCGAGCGGAAGGAGCCTGCCATGGCAACCATCACTGCCAAGAACGGCATCGACGTCGACCAGTTGATGGAAACGATCCGGCGATCAGGGATGATCCCAAACTGGGTACGTTCACCTTCCTCGCCAGGAGTTCGTGGGAGGACGGCACCCACAATGTGGGGGAGATCGCCCGGCTTCACCCACGCTGTCGGGAACCCCACTTTCTGCTGGCTGGCCTTCTACAAGTGAGAGAGGGAGACGAAACAGATGAGCGGCTACACCAGGATGACGACGGCCACACCGCCTGTCGTCGTCGCAGAGCTGGAAGGCAAGGTCAAAGCGATGTATCGGGCCGTGGCCGAGGACCCCTCCGGCAGCTATCACTTCGAGCTGG
This sequence comes from uncultured Acidimicrobiaceae bacterium, assembly GCA_964501055.1. Lineage (GTDB taxonomy): Bacteria > Actinomycetota > Acidimicrobiia > Spongiisociales > ZC4RG35 > DATHWB01. Next base: position 30,960 of record CAZCRP010000004.1, on the reverse strand, counting down.
GACGAGACCTGGCCGAGCGGCTCGGCTATCCGGCCTCGGTCCTCGACCGGATTCCGGACGGGGCGGTGGAGTCCTTTGCCGGGGTGGGCTACTTCTTCGACCTGGCAGACCTGAAGCGGGGAGAGCAGGTTCTGGACCTGGGGTCGGGATCGGGGATGGACGTCTTCTTTGCCGCCCTCCAGGTTGGTGCGCGGGGCCGGGTGGTGGGCGTCGACATGACCCCCGAGCAGCTGGAAAAGGCGGAGCGCCTCCGTGCGGAGGCCGGCTTCGAGCAGGTGACCTTCACCGAGGGCCGCATCGAGAGGCTCCCGTTCCCTGACGCCAGCTTCGACGTGATCATCTCCAACGGGGTGATCAACCTGGCCCTCGACAAACGGCAGGTGTTCGCCGAGGCCGCTCGCGTACTCCGCCCCGGGGGCAGGCTGGCCATCGCCGACATCATCGCCGAGGTGGAACTCACGCCTCAGATAGTGGCCAATACCGACCTGTGGGCTTCTTGTATCGGCGGTGCCGCTCAACAGGACGCCTATCAGGAGGCCATCGAAGCGGGCGGGCTCCGCTTGGAGCTGATGAAGAAGAACCAGTATCGGTTCTTGTCGCAACAGGCGCTGAGCGCGAGCGAGCGGTACGGCGTGAAGAGCGTCTCCATCCTGGCCCGCACGAGCGAGACGAAAGGAACCAGATCATGACCACGACGACCGCACAGCAGGACCGCAATCTCCAGACCGGATCGCGGTTGATGGCGATCGGTGCGGTGGCCTTCATCGGGTACGCGGTGGTGTTCTTCATCCTCAACTTCACCGACAGCTTCCTGGAACTGGGCATCGGCCCGGAGCAGGTGGACGTGGGACGTGCGGAGATCCAGGCGTTCAGCCCGTCGCTGTTCCACTACATCGGCCACCTCCACATCGCGGTGGCGGGATTCATCGCCGCCACCGCCCTCGCCGTGCTGTTCCTCATCGTCTATGGGGTGAGGCGGGGCGAGCTGTGGGCCTGGGTGGGGGCGGTGGCGGCGCCCGTCCTGGGACTCGTGGTGGCTCTCCCCGCCCACTACCCCAACGGGTTCGACACACTGGTTCATCTGGGACCCATCTACCTGGCAACGGTCGTTTTCGTGGCGGGGGCGGTGTTCGCTGGTCGGGCGATCACCTCGGCGAGACGGTCGGGGGGCCTGCCCCCGACACACTGAGGCGTGCAAGGCGCTCGGTAGGGGGTTTCTCAGGGCGGCGGGCGGAGCGGGCGATTGTCCTTCGGGGAGGGTTGTCGAGCGCCCGGTTCGACCAGTCCCGGATCGATTGCCTCCCACCGAAGGCGGCCTCAGGAGTATCTCCGGTCTTCCAGGGGTCGACACCCGAGAACCTAGGGGTGCGCCCCGACCTGGATCATCCGAGGCCGAGCTCGACATAGCGCCGGGCCGCCTGCCGACGGCCGGAGACTCCCAGCTTGGTGAGAATGGCCTCGACGTGATGCTCGGCGGTCCGGAGGGACACGAAGAGGCGCTCGGCGATCTCGGCGTTGGTGAGACCTTGGGAAAGGAGTTCCAGAACCTCCAGCTGTCTGGACGTCAGACCGGCCGGATTGGCCAGTGTCGTCTGGCGCGGCCTACGAGGAACTGTCATCCCCAGCTCTCTCATGCGTCTGCTCACGCGCTCCTCCAATGGCCCTGCGCCAAGACGGCGGGCGATGGCAATCGCCTCGAGCAGGGATTGGTCGTCGTCGAGGAGGGAGAGCATGAGGGCCCGGTCGTATGTCCAACCGACTGCACCAAAGGCGTCGGCGGCCACGGCCCACTCTTGCCGCATCATCGCGAGATACGGGTCGGGCATCCGCTCGTCGACCTCTAGTTCGATGCCTGCCACTGCCGCCCACGCCGCCAATCCCGCGCCCGACCAACCAACCGATCCGTCAATGGCCCCCATGATCTCCTTGGCCCGAGCGAATCGCTCCAACGGCACCGGCGCGCCCATGGTCAGCGCCCATTCGGTCTGCAATTGCAGCACGGGACCAATCCGTTGCAGTTCCCCCGTGCGGTCCGCCTGCTCCCCGAGGTCGACCAGCAGTCGCGGCGCGTCGGCATCTCCGCGACGGACCGCCAGCTCGGCCAGTACCGTCTTGGCGAGGAGCTGGGAGACGGTTGTGCCTTTGTCGACTTCGCCCTTCGCGATTCGCTCGGCCTCTTCCCAGTTTCCGGCTCGGAGATGGAGCCACGCGGACATTGTCAGGCAGTAGGCGAGCAGGCCATCGACCTCGTGCTCCCGGGCGTAGGCGATCGCCTGGTCGGTGTACCGCCTCGCCGGACCGGGCCTGATCCACGTGATGCTGGCGTAGCCCAGGTTGAGCAGGGCGCGAGCGGCCTGCTCCCGATCCCCGGAGGCATCGGCGAGTGAGTGCCCTTTGAGGAGATCCTCCGTGTCGTCGGGGTCGAGGAACGTGCGGGCGCTACCGATATTGATGAGGGCGTGGGCTTGGGTACGGTCGTCACCGAACCGTTGCGATAGCTCGACGGCCCGGCTCCCCCACGCGATGGCCTGCTCAGTGTGCGCCGAGAGCATCGCGAGTTGAGAGAGGCCGCTGAAAGCCTTAGCGAGCTCGACCGACTCGCCTCGCGGCTCCAAGATGTCGACGGCCGCCCGCCCCTCCTTCAGCGCGGCCTCGCCGTCACCTGCATACCAATGGAACCTGGACAGGATGCGGGTGCCACGCCCAATCGCCTCCTGGTCGCCCAACTCTTCGTTGGTGAGGATGGCCTGCCGAATGGCGGTGAAGGCGTCGTCCATGCGAGCCACCAGATATGCCGCGGTAGCGAAATCCTCGAACAACCCCGCCTGATCTGAGAGTGACAGGCGATCAGCGAATTGGGCCGCCCGGCGGAAGTGGGAATAGGCCTCCCGATTCGATTCCACGGCTGCCGCTCGCCGGGCCGCGATGAGGGCATGATCGGCCACCACTCCGACATCTCCCGCCTCCTCGGCATGGTGGACGATGTCGGCCGGGTCGGCGTCCATGGCGAGCAGCGCTTGCAGGATCCCGGAGTGGAGCCGCCGTCGCCTGGCAGCCGGCACGCTCGACCTGATGGCGGCTCGTGCCAGCTCGTGTCGAAACTGAACGGAGTTGGGTGAGACCGAGAGGAGCTGGCGCCGCTCTGGCTCCTCGGCCGCCTCTGGCCAGTCGGGCATCACCACCTCGAGAAGGTCAGTGGGCATCCGTGAGGGAACCATCGATACAAGCTCCACCAACCTCCGTGCGTCGCTGCTCAGCCGAGCGGCGCGACCGAGCACGGCGTTGGCCACCAGCGGCGGCAACGCAGTGGAACCTCCGGCGACCATCTCGGTGACATAGAAGGGATTGCCCCCCGTGGCTGCGTAGACCTTGTCGGCGCCTTCACCGGCGAGAGCTGCGACGGCCTGGCGGGATAGCGGAGCCAGCCGCAGATAGAGCGATGTGTCGCTGCGCAATGCTCCGAGCGCGGTGTGAAGAGGATGGTCGTCTTGCACTTCTCCGGCGCGGAAGGTCAGGACGAGCACGGCAGGAAGCCCAACGATTCGGCGTCCAATCACGGTGATGGCATCCAGCGTCGCCTGGTCGGACCAGTGGACGTCCTCGACCACCAAGACCGTGGGTCGGGGTAGGGCGTCCAACTCCTCGAGCAGCAACGAATGAATGCGATGAGGGGGTGCCTCTGAGGAGAGAGCCTCCCGCAAGGAGGCGGAAGCGGAGCCCACAAGATCACGGAATGGACCCAGGGGACGTGGGACGGAGAGGTCGTCGCATGTTCCCCACAAGACTCTGGCCTCCTCGCCCAAATCCGCGGCGAATCGAGTGACCAGCGCCGTCTTCCCGATCCCCGGCTCGCCGGTGACGAGCACGACCGAGCCGTGGCCCGTCGCGGCCTCCTCGCGGGCTTCAGCAAGGGCCGCCAGCGGCCCATCACGCTCGAGAAGCTCCATCACAGCGGAGGCTACTTCCTTGCTCAGATCGGGAGGACCGGCCGTCGACCCGCGGGGACGGTCGTGGACGCCGCGCCGTGGCCCGCCGGTGGAGCCGCGGTCGGCGATGCCCTCAATCGTCCGCTGTCCCACTGAAATCACCGGCGACGAAGAACGCCCAGGAACCATCAGGCGAAATGCCGACCCGATAGCCGACATAGCCGCCTCCGGGGGCCGGAGGGTGCGGTTCTTCTCCCGCGACCTCTCTCCACCCTTCGTCGCTGGGCTCGACGAACACCCGCGGCCACACCCACATTGGCCCTTCCCGGTCGGGTTGGGTCTCCGGGAACTGTGCCGCTTCCTCGACGTAAATCGGTGTCGTGGCGAGCAGCGCGGCGAGCGCACCGAGCGGCTCGGATGCGGGGGCACCGTAGGCCTCCAACGCTCCTGATCGGCCATCGGCGATCCAGACCCTCACGAGACGATCCTCGGACAACGGCGGGTAGGTCGTGTCCGCCTCGGCGAAGCTGATCACGTAGCCCTCTACGAAGAGCCGGGTCGAATGCTCCCGCGCCAGCGCGGCGAGGCTCATGTAGTCGCAGGCAGAGGCCAGGTCGAAGAGGAGCCGGCGAGTAGCGGCTACCGCTGCGGGAATGTCCTGGGAGGGAAGGTCCGAGTCCGAGGGGCGGCAGGGCACCTCCCCGGACCCGGAACCGAGTGACGCTCCGGGCGCCAGGTCGAGGGGATGGTGGTAGGCGGTGCGAGTGAAGAACCAGAAGTCCTCGGGCCAGGCGAACGGGACCTTCGACTTTTCCACTCTTAGGTGCAGGGTTCCATCCAGACGGAGAAGCCTTACCTCGTTCGGGGTGTCGACGGAGACCAACCAGCCGCCCGGGCTGGATGTGAGGTCGACGGCCTGATAGCCCCGGACGTCGACGGTCGCCTCCTCCAGGATTTCGCCGGTCGACGGGTCGAAGATCGTCACCGGCAGCGTCTCCTCGTTGAGAGTGAACACCTCAGTTCCCAGTACCCCCATCGACCGTCCGTCGTGGGCGAGTGTCATCCAGCCGGACGGCAGGCAGTCGGGGGCAGCCGGGACAGGGGATCCGTCGTCCACCCCGATCAGCATCACCGTCACGCATCGATCGCTCTCGTTGGTGTCCCAGTCCCGATCGATGAGGGCAATGGTGTCTCCCGCGACCAAGGGGTGATCACCCCACACCGGATCGATGAAGCGGTCCGTCTCGTAGATCTGCCGGGTTAGCCCACCGGCGTCGAGGTCGGCCGCCATGATCCGAGACGTCCAGCTCTCCGCATCAACGCTTCCTATCGAGTAGACGAACAGGGCATGTCCCTGGCCGGAGTCGGCTACCCCGATGGGCAGGATGCCGGCCTTTGGCCAGGACGCATGCTCGACCGGCCCCGCCGGCGGAACGAGCACCTCGGGGGTGACCGCGCCGGCCCGCAACCACAGCACGGCACCCGGCGGCCACGGCGCGGGAGTCGCGTCGCTGTGCTGGAAGATCATCCCCCCGCGCCGATCAGGAATGGCCCAGGTGATCCCCTCGAAGAACTCGTCGGACTGGAGCAGGACCGCCTCCTCCGGGGATTCAAACGGGACCACACGAATCCCGGTTCGGTCGGACAGCACCAGCCCCAGCGGCCACTCACTCGCCTCGGCCGGAGCAGGAGGCTCGGTCACCACCGGAGGTTCCTCTTCCCCCAGCAGGGCGATCAGCAGCGCCAGGCCGCCCACCAGAATCAAGACCACCGCGGCGGACGCCGCCGCGATCGCCAAGCCCCGACGTACGGTCAACCATCGCAGCGGAGCCGCACGAGGTGTCGGGCGGCCGACGATCTCCTCCAGCTTCACCTGCGGGTACTGCTCGTCGAGGCGTTCTGCGTAGCTGCGGAGCATCACTTCGAGATCAGGCATCGGTTCCCACCTTCAGCTGATGTCGCAACCTGGCCATCCCCCGTTCCACGTGGCTCTGCACGGTGGAGATCTCCACGCCGAGATGCGCCGCCACCTCCCGGTAGGTCCAGGAGAACCCGTGGATGAGAAGCACAGCCACCCGCTGTCTCTCCGGGAGGCGGGCCAAGGCGGGCGGAAGGCCCGGCTCGAACCAAGGGCTGTCCCCGGACAGATCGCGGGGGAGAGAAAAGGCCGGGCGGCGTCGCAGCATCGATAGCCCGCGGTTTCTTCCCAACCGAAACAAGTATCCACCAGGGTTCTCCATGCCCTGCACCCGAGCCCAGTGCTCCCAGGCCCAAGCCAGCGCTTCGGCGGCTGCCTCCCTTCCCGTCTCACCGCCCAGGGCCGCAATCAGGGATCGTCGGAGCCGGGGTTCGATCTCCCGGAAGAAGTCGGCAAAAGCCTCCTCTTCCTCTCGGACTGCTCCGGTCAGTGGGTCATCATTGGGCATCCGCCGCTCCAGAAGACGGCTTCACCGTATAGACGCATCAGCAGGGGGGCCATACGGCAGGAAATCGGGGGACCGAGGAGATTCTTCTGGGCTCGAGTCAGTTGGGTGATCTCCCCGTGGCTGCGTCTCTGGGCTGGACCAGGACCAGCAACGTCTCGCCCGGTCGTCGATCGCCCCCACGGGTCGCCAGCCGCCGGTCGGAATCTGAGCCGATCACCAGCGGGAAGGCGGTCGATTCCGTCGTGACGTGGGCCGGGAACTCCCCGGTCTCACCGATGGTTACCTCGAACTGGTCCACGAGACCGCGTTGGACGGCATCGTTCCACGACGTCGGTGTGTCGGGCAACACCAGGAGGTCGGCTCCGATCTCCGCCAACATCGAAGCGAAGCGCTCCTCCTGCAATGCAGGCAGCACGACGATCGCGTCGCTCACGCCGAGCTCCTGTGCCGAGCGCACCGCGAGCAGATTCACCTCCGGGTTGGCGGTGGCGGCGACGAAGGTCATCGTCTGTTCGATCCCGGCGTCTTGCAGGACCACGTCATCGAGGGCGTTGCCCTTGTACACGGTCAAGCCCTCTGCCCGGGCCGCCTCGACATGTGCTTCGTTCGTGTCGACCAGGGTCACCGGACCCGATGGTTCGAGGAGCCGGCCGATGAGACGTGACAACGGCTGCGCGCCCACGATCATGATCGCTCGCCGGTCGCCGGCCTTGACAAGTTCACCTCGGCTCCGCAGCCAGGCCACCCCCTGCGTGAGCAGGACCGGCACCGTGGCGGTGGTCGCGATCGCCATGAAGACGAGGATCGAAAAGACGGTCTGGTCGATGAGCCCGCGTTCGAGTGCGAGTTCGGCGATGATGATCTCCACCGCGCCCCGTCCGTTCATGCCTGCGCCGAGCACGACCCCCTCGCGCCATCCGTAGCCAGTGCGGATGTAAAGCGCAGCGGTGCCCACGATCTTGCCGACTGTCGCCACGACGATGACCGACAGGAGGAGCGGCAGGTCCGTGCGGAAGACCCCGAGGCTCACATCGAAACCCGCCGAGATGAAGAACAAGGGCGCCAGAGTGCCCACCGAAACGGTGGTCAACCTGTGCTGGATCTCGCGGCTGGTTCGCGAACCAAGCATGCGGCCCGAGAGGAAGAGACCGCCGACAAAGGCCCCGAGGATGGCGTGGAGGCCAGCGGCTTCCGCCATCCAACCGAAGAACAGGCCCGTCATGACCACCAGCAGGTAGGCCGACGCACCGTCCGGGCGAGCGGGGGCATTGCGGGCGATGACCGGAATCAGCTTTGTCCCTATGAGGTAGGACACAATCAGGAAGGCGACCGCGCGCAAGCCAGCCAGGAAGAATGCGGCCGGAGTCCCCGTCTCCCCACCCTCTCCAATGACTGCTGAAAACACGAGCAACACGGCGAGGTCCGACAGGAGCGCGCCGACCATCAGCACGTGTGCGATCCGAGTGTCGAGGATGCGCAGGTCCACCAGGATCCGGGACTTCGTGGCCAGAGAGGTGACCCCCATCGCCAGGCCCACGAACAACGCGCCCATGCCCCCTTCCCCGAAGAGGTACATCAAACCGATGCCCATTCCCGCCGGGACGAGAAAGCCGCCGGCCGCTGCCAGCAGACCGGGCGTACTCGCCTTGCGGAGGTCGGCCACGTCGAGATGCATCCCGATGAGGACCATCATCAACAGGACGCCCAGCTCTCCGAGCAGCTGCAAGGGTTCCGAGGGCCGGAGGATACTGAGAAGCGGCGGCCCGAACACGATCCCGCCGAGCAGCTCACCCAGCACCGACGGATAGCCCCATCGGGTCGCCAGACGGCCGCCGAGCAGCGCCACCCCGAAGGTGAGAGCGATGATCAGCAGTTCTCCGTGCAACCGCCACTCCTGGAGTCGACTGTTGATAGCGCATCGGCGCGCGGCCGGACGTCAGGGCATGAGACGGTAGTGGTGGCTCCCCAGGACCGCTCATCGACGCGAGGTCGGCGGATCCCGCTGTGCACCAGTCTCCTCGACTCTGACTGGGACGATTCGATCATCTACTGATTCGCCATCGCCGCCGCCGCTCTGATCAGCCTCACCGTTGCCATCCGGCGGCGATCCCACCCAAGCGAACCTGGCACCACCTGATGCCTTCCACCATTCGTGTAACGATTTCGGCGGCTCCGCCGGCAATGACGTCGGTGTGGGGTGGGATCGGCAGCACGCCGGTCGATCCCGTCGCGTATGCTCGAGATTGCCCACCACAGACGGAGGGGGGCAGATGTAGAAGCGCACACCGCCTCGCTGCCGCGCCCGAGCCAGGGCGCTCCCCATGGATGCGACTGCGCGTCGCATCCTTCAGTTTCCTCCGCTGCCGATCCGAGTCGGGCCCGAGCCCGCTGGTTGAAGCAGCCGGGGCGATCAGAGAGGAATTCGATGGCCAAGTATGTGAGCTTGTTCAAGTACACGGGCGCGATCGAGGGCGGTGGCCCCAAGCGATTCGCCAAGGTCCAAGAGATCGCCACCGCGGAAGGCTGCGAGATCGTGTCCGTATACGGACTCCTCGGCGCCTACGACGTCGTCTCGGTGGTCGACTGTCCGGACAATCGCGCGGCGATGAAGGTGGCGGCCAAGATCGGCAACGTGATCGGAGCCAAGAGCCAGACGATGCCGGCGATCGAACGGGACGACTTCCTCCAACTGTTGACCGAGGTGTAGGCCCGGTCACCACGCTGCACGCGAGTCGTCAACGGGTCCGGGGACAGTTATGTCATCGGGTCACGGGATGGTGTCCTCGGCGGGCGATGTCCTCCCAGTCAGGAGGTATGTGACCATGGTCCCCTTGCCTTTGACCTCGATCGGGCCTCTGGCGGTGAACTGATACCGGTCTCGCAACAGCTGATGGACGGCCTCGGTGACCTGGATCTCCCCAGGAATGCCGTGGGACTCCATGCGAGCTGCGGTGTTCACGGTGTCGCCCCACAGGTCGTAGCTGAGTTTGCGCCTGCCGATGACGCCCGCCACCACGGTGCCGGTGTCGATCCCGAAGCGCATCTGGAGCTGGCCGAATCCCGCCACCCGGTGGTGCGCGAGTTCGTCTCGCATCGCAAGCGCCATCTCCGCCACGGCCTGGGCGTGGTCGGAGCGAGCGGCCGGCAACCCGCCCACCACCACGTAGGCGTCTCCGACCGTCTTGATCTTCTCCAGGCCGAGACTGTCAGCCAGGTCGTCGAACGGCGTGAAGACTCCGTTGAGCACCTCGACCAGTTGATCGGGGGTGAGTAATTCCGACATCGGGGTGGAGTCCACGAGGTCGGCGAAGAGGATGGTCACCCCCTCCATCCTGTCGGCGATCACCATCTCTCCCGCTTTCAGTCGGCCGGCGATCTCTTTGGGCAGGATGTTGAGCAGCAGCCGCTCCGACCTCTCCTGTTCGAGTTGGAGAGCCAGGCGGGCCCGTTCACGTTCGTGGATGAAGTACCTGAGCGAGACGAACGTCACGAAGACGAGTCCGACGAAGTTGATCACGAAGAGGGTGGTGATCACCCCCGGTGGGATCGCCGGCGCCCCGGCGGCGAGTCTCGTGTCGATCAGACCAGAGACCACGGCGAGCCCGCTGAACCCGATGAGCCACGGCCACGGAGTTGCGCCGACGAGTGATGCGAGCAGGGGGGCGCCCACAGCCCACATCCCGACGGCGCTTCCGTTCGAGAAGCCACCAACGCTCCACTGCAGGAGGAATGGCAAGACCAACCACGACGTCAACTGAGAGGCGCGAAAGACCTCGATCCGCTTGGTTCGCCGGACCGCCACCAGGCCGGCGATGGTGAGCGCGGCATAGAAGAGCGGGATGACGGCTGCCAAGCGAAGGCCCAAGATGCCATACACGACCGCCCAGATCGACACCAACGGGGCCGTGACGGCCGTCACCAGGATGTGGGTCGACTTGTACGCCTTCTCCTGCTCGGTGTCAGTCGGGCTTGCACTGAGGTGGATGACTCGATCGACGACGCCGGCTATCCATGCTGTCCACACTGCCGGGGCAGACTATCGAGAGTCGACGGCCGGACGTGTGAGGCAGCGCGGGTGACCAGGTCGGGGTGCAGCGGTCATCCGGTGCCCGCCAGCCCGGCTGGGAGAGTGCGTACCGGCGGATCGCTATTCTGTGCCGAGCCGGGCGGACACCGGCGGGAGCGGTGAATATGCAGGGCGGGATCCGCACCCCAGAGCAGCGGGTCCGGGTCTTCGTGAGTTCGACACTTCAGGAGTTGGCGGACGAACGCGCCGCCGCCCGTGACGCCATCACGCGGCTGCACCTGACTCCCGTCATGTTCGAGCTCGCAGCTCGACCTCATCCTCCCCAGGATCTCTATCGCTCGTACCTGGACCAGAGCGACGTCTTCGTCGGCATCTATTGGCAGAGCTACGGCTGGGTGGCGCCTGGCGCCACCGTGTCCGGCATCGAGGACGAGCTGATGGCGGCGGGTGAGCGCCCGCGGCTCATCTACGTGAAGGAGCCCGCACCCGCCCGCGAGAGGGCGCTCGGGGAGATGCTGGAGCGGATCATCGAGAATGGGCGTGTCTCCTTCCGCTCGTTCGGCACGCCTGAGTCACTTGGCGAACTGCTCGTCGACGATCTGGCGCTGTTGGTGAGTGAGCGCTTCCACGCCGGGAGCGAGGCGGGGCTGTCGGCCGGCACCCTGACATTCCTGTTCGCCGATGTGGAAGGGTCGACGCCGCTGCTGGAGGAACTCGGCGACGACTACACCGAAGTGGTCCAGCGATACCACGCCACCGTGGGGGAGGCCATCGGTCGCCAGGGAGGTCGGCTGGAGAGCCGCGCCGGAGACGGGGTGTTCGCGGTGTTCGCCGACGCAGCCGCGGCGGTGGAGGCGGCGGTCGAGATACACCGTGTGCTGTCGGCACAGTCGTGGCCGCGAGGAGTCGCGGTGCGGGCGCGCACCGGGATTCATACCGGCCTGGCTGTCGCGCAGAAGGAAGGGTACGTCGGTCTCGACGTCCACCGTGCGGCGAGGGTGGGGGACGCAGCACAGGGGGGCCAGATCCTCGTGTCGTCGGCCACTGCAGCCCTGCTCGCGGACGAGGCACGGACCAGGGGCTGGACGCTCCGTGATCTCGGCGAGTTCGATCTGCGCGGGCTTTCCCGTCCCGAGCGGATCTCCCAGGTGCTGGCGGAGGGAGTGCACGACGAACCCGCACCGCCAAGGGCGCGGCGACTCGGCGCCTCCCGGGCTCCAACTCCGATCACGTCGCTGGTCGGCCGCCGACGGGAACTCGAGGAGTTGGAGGATCTCCTGACCCGCCCCCAGGTGCGGTTGATCACACTGACCGGCGCCGGCGGCATCGGGAAGACACGTCTGGCGATGGAGGTTGTCCGCTCGGTGTCGCCCCGGTTCGCGGACGGCGTCGGATGGGTGGAGCTCGACACCGTCACCCAGCCTGCCCTCGTCGCCGATGCGATCGCCCGCGCCCTGGGGCTCATCGACACCGGCCGGCAGGCGATTCTCGACACCGTGGCCGACTTTCTGTCCGACAAGGAGATGCTGGTCGTTCTCGACAACTTCGAGCAGGTCGCCGAAGCGGCCCCACTCGTGACGGAGTTGCTGGACCGCGCCCCGCAGCTGACCGTGCTGGTGACGAGCCGCGCGCCGCTGCGCGTGCGGGCGGAACAGGAGCTTCCGGTGGGCGTGCTCCCATATCCGGAGGACGGTGCGTTCGGGGACGAGACCTCGTACGCCGCCGTCGAACTGTTCATCGACCGCGCCCGCGCCGCCAACCCGCACCTGATCCTGGACTCGGACCGGCTCGAATCGATCGCACAGATCACCTCTCAACTCGATGGACTGCCGCTCGCCATCGAACTGGCGGCGGCGCGAACCCGCTATCTCGATCCTCGCGCCGTTGCTGGGCGAATGGACAGCCTGCTCGACCTGCTCACACGTGGAGCACGGGATCTGCCGGAACGGCATCGCACGATGCGGGAGACGATCGGCTGGAGCGAGCGGCTGCTGGACGGCTCCACCCGCCGACTCTTCCGTCGCTTGGCGGTCTTCCGTTCTCCGCCCTCGATCGACGCCGTCGCGGCCGTGACGAACTGGGACGAATCGATTCGGGCGGATCTGCTCGCCGAACTCGAGACTTTGGCTGATGTCGGCCTGATCGGTCTTCGGGCGCCGAGTCTCGGTGACGAGCCTCAGGTCTCGATGCTGAGGGTCGTGCGGGAGTATGCCCTCAACGAATTGGCGGCCAACGACGAAGTCGACGCGACGTTCCGCGCCCACGCCGACTACTTCCTGCAGTTGGTGGACGAGGCCGGTCCTCAGCTGTGGAGCCCGCAGCGCCGCGCCTTGCTCGATCTCCTGGAGCATCACCAGGCGGACATCGGCGCCGCGCTCGAGACGCTCTCCTCCGCCAACGAGACGGCCGCGATCTGGAAGCTGGCGGCGGGTATCGGCCTCTACGTGGTCCTGCGCGGGCCCCATGGTCAGGCGGTGCGCATGATGAAGGAGTTGGGGATCGTGCCGACCGCAGTCCCGCCCGGCGTGCCGGACCTCGTGGCGGGCCGCGCCCTGCAGTCGGCCGGGGCAGTGCAGTTCATCACCGGGGACTTCATCGGTTCGCTGCCCTATCTGCGCAAGAGCGTCGATCTGCTCGCGGCGAGCGGAGCAACCAGGGAGATGGCTCGTGCTATGGCGTACTTCGGCATCGCCGGGATCAGCACGGGTGATCCATCCACCATGGTGGAACTGGCGAGTGCCCGCGCCCGCGGCGAGGAGTTGGGTGACCTCCCCGCTTTCGCGCTCGCCGGCACTTTCGCAGCCGAGGTGGCTTCGGCGCTCGGGGACAGAGACGGTGCGCTCGAGCTACTGCGAAGTGTGGAGGCGGCCTGTCGCAGTGCGGGGGATCAGTGGCTGTTGGGCCTGGCACTGATGGGCAAGGGCAGTCTGCTGATCGTCACGGACGACTTCGTCTCGGCGATCGCCGTCACGGAGGAGTGCGAAGCGCTGCTATCGGTCGAGCATCCGAGTGTGCTCGGGTGGCCCCAGGTCGGGCTGGCCTACTGTCACCTTCGAACCGATGCGGCCGACGTGGCGCGGAAGTACTTCGGCGATGCCATTGCCACAGGTCGCAGGACCGGGGACAGGACGGTGGTGCTGGGAGGGCTTCTCGGCCTGGCAGGGGTGGCCGCCTGCGAAGGGGATGGTGATCTCGGGGGCCGCCTGCTCGGGGCCGCCGAGGCAGTCCAGGAATCGATGGGCTACCAGCTGTGGAGCGCCACCGAGCACATGTACAGGTGGGTCGTGTCCAGCCTCGTCGACACCTTCGGCCCCGACGAGATCGAACGCGCCAAGGCGGAGGGACACCGACTGACCTACGAGGAGTCCCTCGCTTTGGCGCTCGGCTGACCTCCCGGAGGCTCTTGCTCGGAATCCGTCCGTGGACGCGACGGGAAGATGCGGGCCGGCGCCGCCAGCCCTTCTGGGATGCGTAGCAGTCGGGTTCAGCCGAGTTGGGCGGTCGTTCGCTCCAGGCGGCGGGCGAGTTCCTGGATGATGGCCAACGCCACCTTCGGGTTGTGCTCGACGAACGGGATCAAGTCCCACTTGGGGACTCGGAACGCCCGCGTCTCCTCGGTGGCGTAGACACCGGCGGTGCGCGGGCTCCCGACGTCGGCGAAGAGGGCGATTTCGCCGATGTGGGCCCCCTCACCCAACGTGGTGATGACCTTCTCGCCCTTGCGGACCTCCACCTCACCGTCGAGGAGGATCCACATGGTCATCGCGTCGGTGGTGCCCTCTTTCACGATCGCTTCACCTGGCGAGAAAGTCCGTACCGAGGCGATCGAGGCCAGTCGCTGCGCCTCGTTCTTCGTCAAGGCGCTCAGGAAGGGGGACTGCTCGATGACCGCGAGGATTTCTTCAGACACGCTCGCCTTTCCGCTGGTCCACGAACGATACCGCCTCGTTCGGGTCAGACGCAGAGTCCGTCGTCGGTGACTCCACGTCCGCATAACGTCGTGACCTCGACGGCCTTGATGAAGAAAGTCTCGTCCTCCGGCTGGCCGAAGACGTGGACCCTGAACCCTCGCACCGAGTCATCACCGATGCCGATCACGTCATACGTGACTTCTCCCAGATCACCGACGGTCGGCGCCACCGAGAGCACGATCGTCGAAGCCGGCTCGTCCGAGGCGAACGTCTCGGCCACGATCAGTCCGATGTCGAGCATGGTCTCCGCCAGCGGCTCGTCGCCGACTTGGTCGAGGACTGCGGCGGTCAGGTCATCGGTCACACCGAGGTAGCCGATGAAGCTCATGTGGACCCAGCCGACGGTGCCTTCATAGTCGACTTCGATCCAGAACGAATCACCGAGGTCACGTGTGTTTCCCTGCGCCACGAGCCCGTCGTACAGATTCGGAATCTCCGCCAGGATGGCCTGGCCGGCGCCGGGGGCCGCCCGCAGGTTCAGCACGTCGTCGTGCGCGACACCGATGACGGCCACCCCGTCGCCCTCTCGCGGTCCGAAGTCGACCGGATCGCCGGGCAACTCGGTGGTGGTCGTCGTCTCGGGAACCGTGGTCGTCGTCTCGGGCGCCGTGGTGGTGGGCGCCTCCGTCGTGGATGTGGTCGGGCCGGTGGTGGTCGTGTCGCCGGCATCGCCGCCGCACGCGGCCAGGACGAGCAGCAGCGCCGCGGAGGCAGCAGTGAATGTCTTCATGATCCTTCCCTGGGTCGTGTTCATACATTCAGACGGGACTCCGAGCCGCGAGGTTCCCGACAGTCGGTCGGGGAAGGGCAAGGTCAGCCCCCGCTTGCCCGGATCGCGGCGACCATCTCCGCCAGGGCTTCGCCGTCGGCGGGGGTCTCGACCGGGATGCTGAACTCCACCTTCGAACAGATGCCCGCGTAACGGTTGACGATGGCCTCGGCCAGCCGGTCGTGGGAAGCTACGACGGCGATCGTGTCGACCATCTCGTCGGTGACGTGTGCCTCCATCTCATTCCACCGCTGCTCCTTGGACAGGACGGCCAGCCGCTCGGCCACGTCACCCCAGCCGTGGGTGTCGAACACCGGGCGGTACGTGCGAGTGGAGGCGTAGAACGCGATCCGGGCGCGCACATCGGAGATCCGGGCTTCGAGAGACGCGTCATCGGGTCCGGTGACGATGAGCGGGCTGGCGCACAGATCAACGGCATCCGCCGATCTCCCGGCCTGTGCGGCTCCGCGGGCCACCGCCGGTACCAGCACCTGTTCGAGGTACTTGCGGGTGCAGATCGGGTGGGGCCGCAGGCCGTCCGCCACCCGGCCCGCCACCCTGGCCATGCCCGCATTCACCGCCGCGAGATGGACGGGGATCTCCGGGTGGTCGATCGGTCCCGGATCGAACAGTGGGTTCATCAACGTGAGGCGGTAGTGCGCGCCGTGGAAATCGAGGGCGGTGCGGTTCTGCCAGCAGTCCCACACGGCTCGCACAGCCGCCACGTACTCCTCGATCCACGGGGCGGGAGCCGACCACTGCATCCCGTAGCGGCGTTCGATGTGTCCCTTCACCTGCGTTCCCAGGCCGAGCACGAACCTTCCGCGGCTGGCTCGCTGCAGCGTCCAGGCGGTCATGGCGGTGATCGTCGGACTTCGTGGGAATGCCATCGCCACGGCAGTCGTCAGTTGGATCCGTTCGGTGGCTGCCGCCGCCAGCGCCATGACGATATAGGGATCCTCCTTGGTCTCGGTAAGGACCAGACCGTCGAAACCCAACAATTCCACCTGGCGGGCGGCGCCTGGGACACCTGCCACATCCAGGGTCTTGTCCGCCTGGCGCAGCCCGGGATCGACCTTGCCGAGTGGGAGATGTGTCTCGACCTGCATGATCCTCGCTGGCTGGAGGCCGATGATCGTATCCCGGACTCAAGCGCGTCGGAGTCGACTCCGATAACCCCGTCGGGGGGTGACATCGTCCGAGGACGAGTATGAGCCTGACAACCGAGCTGCTCCGATTCATCCAGCGAGCCGGGAACGAGCGTGACGTCACCCGCATCCTGGCGGAGATGACGCGCTTCATCGCCCGGGAATTCGCCGTGCACCGGGTCAGCGTCTACCAGTACGAGGGCCGGCTCCTCACTGCCCTCGCCTCCGAATACGCCTCGGGGACCCGGCGACCTGAGTTGTGGAGGATCTACCGCCGGTTCGAGAACCTCGCCGACCTCCCTCTCACCGCCTCGATGCGCCAACAGCCCCGGCCGATCTTCCATCCCGATCCGCTGATGGGCTTTCCCGCCGACATGGTCGTCCTCTTCGACATCCGTCCGTATTGGGCGCTCCCGCTCCTCGACGACCAGGGCACCCTGATCGGGGTCTTGCTCGTGGAGGGCGAACCGAGCCAACTCACCTCCAACGGGGAGGCACTGGTCGAGTTGGCTGCCTTCGTCTCGGTCGCCGTACAGAACGTACGGGCCCTGGAACGGGAGCAGCAGCGGGCACGGGAAGCCGAAGCGCTGATCGAAGTGGCCGCAGTGCTCACCCGGCACACCGATCCCACCCGGGTCCTTGCCTCCGTCGCTCAGCACTCTGCGCACGCCACTGGCTTCGAGCGCGCCTCGATCTTCATCCTCGACGGCGCCGGCGCCCTCGTCCCCACCATGAGTCAGTTCGCGGACAGGCACGCCGATCCCGAGGCGTGGGAGGTGTTCATCACGAGGACCAGCGAGTCGCCGCTCTGCCGCCGCGTGCTGGAGACGGGTGAGCCCTACGTGCTGGAGGACGCCACCGATTCGGTGGCGCTCGTCGGTGAGGACTGGTGGAAGCCGTTCGGGCTCCTATCCATGTTGGTGGTCCCGCTCACGGCGTGGGGAGAGCGCTTCGGAGCGATGGTGCTCGACCATCGTCGGGTCCGTTCCATCTCCGCCGACCAGGTCAGGGTGGCACTGGGCGTCGCCTCGCACGGAGCGGCCGCCATCGGCCTGGCCCGACTGTTGGAGGCGGAGCGTTCGGCCAAGGAGCGCCTGGCCGAACTCGACCGACTGAAGACCGCGTTCGTGGCGACCGTCTCTCACGAACTGCGGACACCCCTCACGACCATCGTCGGCTTCACCCAGGTGTTGCCGGACATGGTGGCAGGCGAGGCGGCGGAGTTCGTCCAGTTGATGGGACGGGAGTCGCTGCACTTGGAAGCGTTGATCGCCAACCTGCTCGACACCTCCCGTCTCGAGGCCGGCCTCCTCGACATTCGTCACGACCCCGTCGACGTCAGCCGGGTGGCGGCGGACGCGGTCGGACTGGTGGCCCACCTCCACCCCGATGTGCAGTTGGAGTCCTCGATCCCACCCGGGCTGGTGCTCGATGCGGGCGACGCTCCCCGTCTCCGCCAGGTCCTCGTGAACCTGCTCGAGAACGCCTGCAAGTACGGCGGTGGCCGCGTGTCGGTCAGCGGCTATTGCCGGGGGGAGTCCGTCGGGTTCGAGATCGAGGACGCGGGCCCGGGTGTGCCGGCAGAGGCGCGGGAGGTGGTCTTCGATCGATTCCATCGTCTGCACGACGGCCAGGAGTCCGGGACCGGCATCGGGCTGTATCTGGTGAAGGCGCTCGTCGAGGCCCATCGGGGGCAAGTCACGGTCGACGACGGCAGCCGGCTCGGGGGAGCGCGGTTCGTGGTCGAGCTCCCGGTCGCCACACCACGCGCACTCACGGCCTGAAGCCGCCGCTTCCCTCCCCCGGCGGCGAAGCGGCCGTCAGCGGTAGTCGGTCACGTACTCGCGCAGCGCCTTGGTTTCGTCGACCAGCTCGCGCATGCGGTGCTTCACGAGGTCGCCGATGCTGACGACGCCCACGATGCGCCCTTCCTCCATCACGGGCATGTGCCGGAATCGGCCGTTCGTCATGGTGTCCATGACGTCCTCGATGTCGTCCTCGGGGGAGCACGTCTCCACTCTGCGGGTCATGAGATCGGCAACGGCCAGGTCGAGCAGCGACGCGCCGTGCTGCACCATCGCACGCACCAGGTCGCGTTCGGAGATGATCCCGCTCACCGTCTCGTCGTCGTCGCTCACCACGAGCGCGCCGATGTTGTGGGTCTGCAACCGCAGCAACGTGGTGTGAATGGAGTCGGTGGACCGGACCTTGGTGACGTGGTCGCCCTTCGCTGACAGGATGTTCTTCACTCGCATGGCGTCTCTCCTCTCACGTCCGGGATGGGCCGTTTGATCGGACGTGACGGCGAAATCGACGATCGATCGGGGATGACGACCGCGACCCTCACTCCGAATCTACGCGACGAAACCGCGACATGGGGCTTGGAGCGTCGACTGCCCTCCTGGGCGAACGATCTCCGACAGCCCGCCGACGCGGCCATCATCGGGGTGATGGACGAATGGGATCAGCAGACGCTCGATGACGGGTTCTCCGAGGAACTCGAGATACTCGACGGTGAGCACGAGGAGCCACCCGTCCATCCGCCGTGGCGGAAGGCGCTCATCGCCACGATCGGCATCCTGGTGGCGGCGGCGATGCTGGCCGTGCCGGTCTGGAATGTGGTCGACGGTCTGACGCCCCAGCTGTCCGACAGCGGCCTGGAGATCTGTGGATTCGACTACTGCGTCGTGCAGGATGCCGTTCGCGAGGCGGGGCACGGTCTGACGATGAGCCGTCTCACCAACACCCTGCTGGACCGCGACGCCGCCCAGGACCTCGCCGACCTGCTGGTCGACCACCTCCAGGTTGCCCCGGTGACCGTCGAGGTGGTGGATCGCATCGACCGCAGGATCGCCGGCCAGTACGACACGGCCACCCGGCACATCCTCGTCGAGCGCCCCGCCCGGGCCTGGATCGTGCTGCACGAGGTCGCCCACACGGTTGCCTCCGGTCACGGAGCGGAGTTCCAGGCCACGGTGGTGGCACTCGCCGCATGGCTCGACGAGGTCGGATGGTGATGCGCTGCGCCCGCGCCCGGCTGCGCTGATAGCCTCGCCGCCAATGGCGACGGGCACGCACGACACGGTTCCCGATCCCCGCAACGACTCCGTGCTCGTGTCGGTGAACGGCCGGCTCGTTCCTCGCCGGCAGGCCGTCATCTCGGTGTTCGACTCCGGGTATCTGGTGGGGGACGGGGTGTGGGAGGCCGTTCGCCTCCATGACGGGGTGCTGGTGTTCCTCGCCGAGCACCTCGATCGACTGTGGGCGGCCATGGCCACGGTTCGCATCGACCCGGGTGTCGGCAAGGACCAGTTGGCGGCGGAGATGCATCGGGTGCTCGCCGCCAATGCGATGACCGACGGGGTCCACGTGCGGCTGATGGTGACGCGCGGCATCAAGAGCACCCCGTCCCAGGACCCGCGGCTGACGGTGTCAGGCCCCAACGTCGTGATCATCCCCGAGTACAAGCAGGCCTCCCCGCTCACCGCGGCGGCGGGGATCAGGCTGTTCACGTCGTCGATCAGGCGGGGCGGGCCCGACATGCTCGATCCGCGGCTCAACTGTCACTCGAAGTTGCACGAGGTCCTCGCTCTGCTGCAGGCGATCGAGGCAGGCGCCGACGAGGCCCTCATGCTCGATCCCCACGGCAACGTCGCCACCTGCAACTCGACCAACTTCTTCATGGTGCGGGGCGGTGAGGTGTGGACCTCCACCGGTGCGTACTGCCTGCACGGCATCACCCGCGGCAAGGTGCTGGCGGTGGCCACCGCAGACGGCATCCCCACCCACCAACGCGACTTCTCGTTGTTCGACGTGTACTCGGCGGAGGAGGCTTTCGTGACGGGCACGTTCGGTGGTCTCACCACTGTGCGGTCCGTGGACGGGCGCCCGATCGGTGACGGAACCTCCCCGATGACGGACCGACTGCGCGATCTCTATGCCCGCGAGATCCGGCGGGAGGTGGAGGCCGCCCGATGACGGTCCGGATCTGTCTCTGGAGCGGCCCCCGCACCATCTCGACCGCCCTCATGTACTCGTTCGCCCAGCGCGCCGACACGACGGTGGTCGACGAACCCCTCTACGCCCACTATCTGCGGGTCAGCGATGCGGGGCGCTACCACCCCGGCGCAGCCGAGGTGCTGGAGTCGATGGAGAGTGACGGCGAGCGAGTGGTGCGCGACGTGATCCTCGGCCGGTACGAGACGCCCGTCGTGTTCTTCAAACAGATGACCCACCATCTCGTCGATCTCGACTCGGGGTTCCTCGATCGAACGGTCAACCTGATCCTCACCCGTGATCCCCACGACATGCTCCGCTCGTATGCGGCGGTCGTGGCGGAGCCAACCCTGGCCGATACCGGGTACCCGCAGAGCGCCGCGCTGCTGGGAGAGCTGCGGCGGCGCGGCCAGGAGCCGGTCGTCCTCGACTCGACCCGCACCTTGCAGGATCCTGAGTCGGTCCTGCGACAGCTGTGCTCCCGTCTCGGTCTCGACTTCGACCCGGCCATGCTGTCCTGGCCGGCCGGTCCCCGTCCCGAGGATGGAGTGTGGGCTCGCTACTGGTATGCGTCCGTGCACGCGTCGCAGGGCTTCGGCCAACCTCGGGTGGCCGAGACCCCGTTTCCCGCCCGGCTGCAGCCGCTGCTCGACGAGTGCCTCCCTCACTATCGGGTGCTGGCCGCAGTCGCCCTGACGCCGTGATCGCAGTCCGCTGAAACCCCGGGCTTCCCGGGACCCGACTGGGGCGGCGCCGGTAGCCTCGCCTTTCATGGATCGACAGGCAGTCTGGGAATTCATGCAGCGCTTCGTCGGGATGGCGGCGGGGGCCGCGACCCTGTTCACACTGGCCGTCGCCGATCGTGCCGGGCTGATCGCCGTGCTGTCGACGTCGCAGCCGATGACGGTGGACGAGGTCGCAGCGGCGGGCGACTTGGACCGTCGGTATGTCGAGGAGATCCTCTCCCAGCTCACCACCGCCGGGGTACTCGACTACGACCCTTCGGCGCAGACGTTCGTCCTCCCACCCGAGCGGGCGACGGTCATCGCGGACGACACCAGTCCGTACGCCATGACCGGCTGGCTCGACATGCTCCCCAGCGCGGGTGAGTTCATCGACGAGGTGGCCTACGCCACCCGACACGGTGGCGGCGTGCCGGCTGCGCGATACCCCGATCGGATGGTGCACGCCGTCGACCGGGCCAACTCGCCCGGCACTCGCATCCTGCTCACCCGGCGGTGGCTGACGGCGATGCCGGACGTCGTGCGGCGGCTGGAGGAGGGCGCCAGGGTGGCCGACGTCGGCTGCGGTGCAGGCACCGCGGCCCTGACGATGGCCGCCGCCTACCCGGCGTCGTTCGTCACCGGCTTCGACCTCGATCCGCGCGCGGTCGAACTGGCGCGAGCCAGGAGAGCGGAATCGGGGCTGACCAATGTGGACTTCGAGGTGGTCTCGGCAGAGGAGATTCCGGTCGAGCCCGGCTTCGATCTCATCACCGCCTTCGACGTCGTCCACGATCTCGCCGATCCCGAGGCGGCCCTCCGCCGCTTTCGGGAGGCACTCGGCGCCGACGGGACGTTCCTGATGATGGAGCCGGCGGTGGCCGCCCGGCTGGAGGAGAACGTCGAGCCGCGGGTGGCGTTGTTCTACGGGGTCAGCCTCATGTATTGCATGACGCAATCGCTCGCCGCCGGGGGAGCCGGACTGGGAACGGCCTGGGGCCCGGTGCGGGCCGAAGAGCTGTGTCGGGCCGCCGGCTTCGGCGAGTTCAACCGTCTGGCAATCGACAATCCGTTCAGTGCTTTCTACGAGGTGCGCCCCTGAGGAGAGCGAGCGGGACCGAGGACCCCACGTCCCGCACCTGCCAGGATGTGGCCCGCACAAAGCCGCATCCGGGGAGACTCTCACCATGACTCGACATCTCGCCCACGTGACCGTGGTCGCGCTGCTGCTCGCCGCGTGCGGCGCGGGTGACACCGCCGACACGACCACCACCCTGCCACCACCGGTGACGACGACCCAGGCCACGACGACCACCGCGCCGACCACCACCAGCGCGCCCGCAGCCGCCACGGGCTCCACCCAGCTGGCATCCATCCGTCATGCCCTTGCGCAGAGCGCCGACATCACCTCCGCGCGAATGGAGGGTGTCATCCAGATCATCGGAGCGATGGGCGGCAGTGTCGGCCTCGACCTGTCGATGCCATTCGCCGGCGCGTTCGACGCCGTCTCCGGCAACTCGATGTTCTCCATCGACCTGAGCGCCATGGCTGCTGCCAGTGGCGAGGAGATTCCTCCCGAGTTCGCCGATCTCTTCGGACACATGGAGGTGCGGGTGGTCGACGGCGTGTCGTACATCAGATTCCCGTTCTTCGCGCTGTTCCTCGGCTCGCAGACCGAATGGATTCGTGCCCCCGCCGAGGAGGGCGCGGACCTCACGCGCGAGTTCGTGTTCGGACGGCCGGATGACCCCACCGGAGTTCTCTCCGACCTCGAGGAGGCGGAGGCCGAGGTGACCGAGGTGGGCCGGGAGACGGTCAATGGCGTGCAGACCACCCACTACCTGGTCGTGTTCGACACCGCCCGGCTGTACGCCGAGGCGTCCGCCGAGCAGCGGGCGGAGCTGGAGGACCACGGCTACATACCCGACGGGATGCTGCCCATGGAACTGTGGATCAGTGACGACGGCCTGATCGTCCGCTACGTGATGGATGTCGACGGCACGACGCTGGCGACGCCCGCCGACGAGGGGTTCGAGCGGATGATCATGACGTTCGACCTCCTCGACATCAACGAGCCGGTCACCATCGTTGCCCCGGATCCCGCCGACGTCACCGACCTCGAGGGGTTGAGTGGGGGCTTCTTCGGGTTCCCCGAGGGCTGACGTCCTGTCCCCTCACTGGTCGACCGTCACGGTCGGAAGCCGGGTGGTGCTCAGCACCTTCGGTCCCATCGTGACCTCGACTGCCAGGCTCGCCTTGGTGTCCCCGTGATAGACGCCGCGTAGCGGCATGACATCTTCGTAGTCCCGGCCGTGCCCGATCGTGATGTGTCGTTCCCCGACGAGACCGGCGTTGGTGGGATCCACCCCCCACCAGCCCCACCCGGGAATGGCCGCTTCGATCCAGGCGTGGGTCTGGACGACCACCTCTCCCTCGTCGTGGGAGTCGTGCGCGGAGGGATCGGCGGCATACAGGTATCCGGAGACGTAGCGGCTGGGGATGCCCGCCGAACGCAGCATGGCGACCATCACATGGGAGAAGTCCTGGCAGACTCCCGCGCCCCGGTCCCAGATCTCGCTCACCGAGGTCCCCACCACCGTGGTGCCGGCGCGGTACTCGAGTCGTTCGGCGATCTCCTGCTGCACCGCCGTGATCTGGGACGCGACGTCATCGTGGGACTCGACGATCTTGCGAGTGGTGACGGCCACCTCGTCGCCCCAGCGCACGTGGCGGCTCGGCTGGAGGTACGCCCAGTGGTCTTCGCGAAAGGAGTCGTCGCGGAGGGTCGCCGCTGCGACATCGGCTGGAGGGCGCGGGCGGGCGACCGTGTCCACGACCGCCTTCGCCTCGACGATCAGCTCGCCGTGCGGCTCGGCGATCGAGAAGCAGTCGACCTGGGTGCCCCAGTTGTCGAGGTACGTGAAGACCTTGGCATGAGGGTCGATGGTCACGTTGTATGCCGCCAACTGCTGGTGGGCGCTGTCGGCGGGACGGGCGCGGAGCGCATTGTGGGAGTCCCAGACCGGTGACGGGTAGATGAAGCGGGTGACGTAGCGGAGCTCGAGATGCATCAGAACGCCTCGTAGCTGTGGAGCGCGACATCGGCCCCCGGACGGAAGTAGTCGTCTTCGACGAGGTCGGGGAGCACGAGCAGCTCGTCCTGGAGATGGAGGAGGAACTCCGCCAGCTGTCCGGGAGGGAGCTCGGTGGGCTCGGCGAATCTGACTTCCGCGCGCAGCTTCCCCGCCCGACGGTGCGAGGCGTGGCCGACCGCCTCGGTGCGGATGCTGCCGAGCTGGCGCTCTGCCAGCGCCAGGCAGTATGCGAGGCTGCGGGGGAAGTGTTCGGCTTGGAGCAGGAACTCGAGCACCCGGCCTGGCTGCATCGAGGCTCTGAACTCGCGGAGGTAGGCCTCGTGTCCGCTGAGCGACTTGAGCAGCTTCACCCACTCCGGGTAGGCGGCGGGACCCGAGAACCCGCCCAGCCGGCGTTGCCACACCGCCACCACTCTGATCGTGATCAACGCCCGTTCCAGGGCGCCACCCAGTACGTGGAAGTTGTACCCCTCGGTGCGGGGGAGCGAAGAGTCGGCGATGCCGGTCAGCGCCTGGCACCCGGTCTTGACTCGACGGACGATGTCGTAGGGCGTGCCCGCCAGCTCGCGCTCGAGGTCGGCGCCCTGCATCTCGAGGTGGAGGGCGTTGATCCCTTCCCAGAACTCGGAGGAGAGCCATTCGCGGGCGGCCCGCGCGTTCTCCCGGGCGAGTTGGATGATCGAGACGATGGAGGACGGGTTTTCCGTGTCGGAGACGAGGAAGCGGTGGACGGCGTCGGGCGCCGGGAGCTCGTCGAACACGTCGTCGAGGTAAAGCACCTCGAGCAACTCCCACCAGATCTCCTCTGTAGTCCTTCCCGCTCCCGTCTCGAGCGCCGACTGCTGGGTCACCTCGAGCAGGCGGGCGGTGTCCTCGGCGCGCTCGAGATAGCGTCCGATCCAGAAGAGATCCTCCGCGTGCCGGGAGAGCATCAGTCGCCCACCAGCACCCAGGTGTCCTTGGAGCCGCCACCCTGGGACGAGTTCACGATCAGCGAGCCCTCCCGCAGGGCGACTCGGGTGAGCCCGCCAGGGATCACCTCGATCGTCTCCCCGGAGAGCACGAACGGCCGCAGGTCGATGTGGCGGGGGCCCACCTCGCCTTGGACGAAGCTCGGGTGGGTCGACAGCTGCACGATGTCCTGGGCGATGTACGAGCGGGGATCGGCGGCGAGATGCTTCGCCGCCTGCGCCAAAGTGGCGTCGTCGGCGGCAGAGCCGATCACGATCCCGTATCCCCCCGCCTCCGCCACCGGCTTCACGACCAGCCGCTCGAGATTGTCGAGGATCCACTCCCGCTGGTCCGCCACCCAGGGGAGGTAGGTGGTGACATTCGGCAGGATCGCCTCCTCGCCCAGGTAGTACCGGATCATGTCCGGCACGAAGGGATACACCCCCTTGTCATCGGCCACACCGTTTCCCACCGCATTGGCGAGGCTGACCGTGCCGGCTCTGACGGCGGTCATCAGACCTGGTACGCCGAGCAGGGAATCGGCGCTGAACACGACCGGATCGATGAACTCGTCTCCGATCCGCCGATAGATGACGTCGACCCTGGACAGCCCGTGCGTGGTGCGCATGTGCACCGCCTGGTCGACCACGACGAGGTCGCGTCCCTCCACCAGCTCCACGCCCATCTGTCTGGCCAGGAAGGCGTGCTCGAAGTAGGCCGAGTTGAAGATTCCGGGTGTCAGCACCACGACGGTGGGCTCGGTGACACCCGTCGGGGCGATCGACCGCAGCGCCGTCAGCAGCGAGGCGCCGTAGTGGTTGACCGGTCTCACCCGGTAGCGGGAGAACGCGACGGGCAGCACCCTGGTCATCGCCACCCGGTTCTCGAGCACATACGAGATCCCGGAGGGAACACGCAGGTTGTCCTCCAGCACCCGGAACGTGCCGGCATCGTCCCGGACCAGGTCGATCCCGGAGATGACGGCGTGCGACCGGTGCGGAACTGAGATCCCCCTGACCTCGGGCAGGTAGCCACTCGACGACTCGACGATCCAGCGCGGGATCACCCCGTCGTTCACGACGCCCTGGGACCCGGCGTACAGGTCGTCCAGGAAGGCGTTGAGCGCCTTGACCCGCTGCACCAGGCCCGACTCGATGGTGTCCCATTCGTCGGCGGTGATGATGCGAGGGACGAGATCGAGCGGCCACGTCCGCTCGATGCCCTCGTCGGAGTCCCCGATCGCGAAGGTGATGCCTTGCCGGCGGAAGATGGCCTCGGTCAGTGCGACCCTCGACTCCATCTCGACGGAGTCGAACGAGTCGAGCCGCGCGATGAGCGGTCGGTAGTGGGCCCGCACGTCTTCGCCGTCACGGACCTCGTCGAAGCCGTGCCCTCGATATGTCGTGAACAGCCCCATGCAGTGGGGCGAGTATACGAAACGGTCGAATATCTGGTCCTGACGCGGCCACCGATACGCTCCGACCCCCGATCGGGTGGGGCGATGCGAGCGTGGACATGGCACGAGATGGAGATCGAGCCGGGACCGGGCGCGCCGTCCGAGGTACGGGCGTGGCTCGGGTTCGTCTTCGGGCTGCGGGGCCCGGTGGCGCTCGATGTCGAGGTGATGGCTTCCGAACTCGTCCTGCATGCCACGGAGACCGGTTCCTTTGCCGGCGACGACTTCCTGGAGATCACTGCCGACCGGCCTCCCGGTGCGATCCACGTCGAAGTGGCCTATCCCGCTCCGGACGGTCTGCAGCGCGCGGGAGACGAGGTCGGCTTCGAGGTGCTCGACCGCCGGGCCGCCGTGTGGGGCCATGTCGTGGAGGAGGGCCGGTGCACGGTCTGGTTCGAGGAGGCGATCCCCAGCGCGGGTTGGGAGCTCGAGGTCTCCGACGACTCCGACCTGATCGGGCGACTGAGGGTGGACGAGCGGGCCGCAGCCGAGTTGATCGACCGCTATGCCCCGCTCGTCCAACGCTTCACTGCCCGCTATCGGCGGGCAGGCCTCGAGGCAGACGATCTGCAGCAGGTCGGCCACGAAGCGCTGCTGCAGGCCGCGCACCGGTTCGACCCTTCGCGTGGGTCCTTCGAGCGATTCGCCTCCCGCACGATCTCGGGAACGCTGAAGCGCCATTTGCGTGACCGGGGGTGGGCGGTTCGTCCTCCTCGTGGCCTGCAGGAGTTGGTTCTCGAGCTCCGCCGCGCCGAACAGGAGTTGACCCAGGCCCTGGGTCGCCGACCCACGGTCGAAGAGTTGTCTCAGGCCACGGGGCGTTCGGTGCGGGAGGTGGATCGGGCCAACGCGGCGGCGGCCGCCTTCGACACCGGCTCGCTGGACATCTCCCACGACGAAGGCGGCCCGGCGATGGCCGAGCAGCTCGGCGTGACCGACGCGGCCATCGCCCGCGCCGCGGGCTGGGCGGCGGTGGATCAGGCCATGGAGCGGCTCGCCGATCGCGAGCGCGAGCTGGTGCGTCTCCGCTACTTCGACGACCTCAGCCAACGCCAGATCGCCGAGCACGTCGGGATCTCCCAGATGCACGTGTCACGGCTGCTGCGGCAGTCGATCGACACCATGCGTGACGCCCTCGGCGTCCCTGAGCCGGGCTGATTACCACCTGCGCCCGAAACCCGGCACCATTCGCATTCGCCCGCCCCAGGAGCATCATGGCCCACTATCGCTGTCGCATCCGCACCCCGCGCAGCCAGCGCGCCGCATTCGACTTCATGGCCGACGTGCGCAACTTCGCCGACTGGGATCCAGGGGTGGTCGTCTCCACTCAGGTCGCCGGCGACGGACCCGGTCCCGACGCCGTGTACGACGTGCTCACGTCCAACGGCGGACGGCAGTACCTCTTCCGCTACGAGACGGTGGCCTTCGAGCCGCCGGGCGGGTTCACGATCGTCGGACGCAAGCGGCCGTTCACCTCGACGGACGTCATCGAGGTCGAGCGGGCGGATGGCGGTTCCATCGTGACCTATGCCGCCGACCTCGACATGGCGTTCCCGCTGTCGCTCGCCGACCGCTGGCTGCAGCGCGTCTTCGCAGACATCGGTGACGCCGCCGCCGCCGGCTTGGCGGAGGCGTTGGATGGTGAGTGGCTGCGATGAGCGTGGCCGATGTCGTCGACAAGGTGATCGAGGCACCGGTGGTCACGTCCTTCACGAGACTCGGCTTCACGCTGCGCCGCAGGATCGACGGCTGGCAGCCTCTGTGGACGTACGATCTCCGCGGGCAGACGGTGGTGATCACCGGTCCGACGTCAGGGTTGGGGGAGGCCGCAGCGCACTGGTTGGCCCGCCTCGGTTCCACACTGTGTCTGGTGGCGCGCAACGCACCGAAGGTGGATGCGCTGGCAGCCAGGCTCACGGCCGAGACAGGCAACGAGCACATCACCACTGTCGTGGCGGATCTCGCCGATCGTGATGCCATCCGGCGGGCGGTGGGCGAGATCCGGCAGCAGTACGAGCAGGTAGACACACTCATCCACAACGCCGGGGCGCTCGCCACCGAGCGGACGCTGGTCGGTGACGGATCCGAACTGACGGTGGCGGTGCACGTCGTGGGCCCGTTCCTGATGACCGGATTGCTGCTGGACCGTTTCGGTCCCGCCTCCCGGGTCATCACCGTCTCGTCCGGCGGCATGTACACCGCCCCCGTGCGGGTGACCGGTCTCGAGATGGGAGCGGAGGAGTACCGGGGGGCGGCCCAGTACGCCCTGGCCAAGCGGGCGCAGGTGACGCTCAACGAGATGTGGGCCGCCCGGGTCCGCGAAGTTCGATTCCACGCCATGCACCCCGGGTGGGCGGACACGCCGGGGGTGGAGGCGTCGCTGCCGGGCTTCCGACGGCTGGTGGGTCCGCTGCTGCGCTCGCCCGACCAGGGGGCCGACACGATGGTGTGGCTCGCCGCCGACCAGGAGGCCCTCCGCTCCAGTGGACGGTTCTGGCTCGACCGCCGGCCGCGGCCTATCCACCGGCTGAAGAGCACGGCCCGCTCCGACACCCCGGAGCGGCGCGAGCGACTGTGGCAGTGGGTGGCGGACCGGGCGGGATGGGAGCGTCAGTGATCGAACTGCTCGACCTGAGTTCCCCTGACCAGATCGCACCGCACTACCTGGACGACCTCCGCCGACCTCACCCGCATCGGCCGTGGGTGACGCTCGGCATGATCTCCTCCCTCGACGGTGCCGTCGCCGTCGACGGGGGCTCTTCCGCTCTCGGTGGGCCGCCCGACCTCGCCGCCTTCCGGGCCTTGCGTGCCGTCTGTGACGTGGTGCTGGTCGGGGCGGGCACGGTGCGGGCGGAGGGATACCACCGCATGGGCCTGCCAGAAGACCTCGTGGGATGGCGCCGCCAACGTGGGCTGGCGGACCTCCCTCGACTCGTCATCGTCTCGCGCAGCCTCGACCTGACGCTCCCCGAGTCGTTGCTTTCCACGGCTCCACTGATCGTGACTTCCGCCACGGCTCCGCTCGACCGGAGGCGTCGATTGCCGCGGGAGGTCGAGCTGATCGTCGCCGGCGACGACACGGTGGATCTGAGCGTGGCGCTGGAGCGGCTCCGCGAACGCGGAGTGGAGCGGATCACGCTGGAAGGCGGCCCGAGCCTCAACGGCCAGTTGGCGGCGGGCGGGTTGATCGACGAGATGTGTGTGACGATCGCCCCCAGCCTCGTAGGAGGGGAGTCGCCGCGGATGGTCGTTGGCCCGCCGGCGCGACGCGGCTTGGTCCCGACCCGCGTCATCCACTGCCAGGGGTTCCTCCTGTTGCGGTATCTCGTCGGTTCACCGCTTGCTGGCTAGCAGTCGTGCTTGCAGTTGCTAGCATGGAGTCACCATGACCGCAGCCGCATTCTTCGATCTCGACCGCACACTCATCTCCGGCGCGTCGGCGTTTCCGTTCGCCGTCGAGGCGTGGAGGGCGGGGCTCGTGACAAATCGCGAGATCGCCCGGTGGGCGGTCGCCGCTCTCACCTTTCTCGTCGCCGGGGACAAGGGCGAGGACCTGTCGGACAACACCAGAGCCGAGTTTCTCGGCAAGGTGGCCGGTGTCAGCGTCGACCAGCTCGACGCCGTCGCCAGGGAGATGCTCCCCAACCTCGTGAACGACATCAGACCCGAATCCAAGAAGCTGTTGCAGATGCATCACGACGCCGGGCGGGAGACGTGGATCGTCTCGGCGTCGCCGCAATCCATCGTCGAGCCGCTCGCCAACGCGTTGGGGATGGACGGCGCGATCGGCACCAGGGGCACCATCGTCGACGGTCACTACACCGACGAACTCGACGGGCCCTTCGTGTACGGCGAGGGAAAGGCAACTGCCATCCGCGCCCTCGCCGACGTTCGGGGTTACGACCTCGAGAAGTCCTACGCGTACAGCGACTCGATCTCCGACCTGCCGATGCTGGAGGCCGTCGGGCACCCGGTGGCGGTCAACCCGGATGGCGAGTTGGAGCGGGTGGCGTACGAACGCGGATGGCCGATCGTGATCTTTGCTCGCCGCACCAAGCGCGCCATCGCCCTCGGATCGGCGGCGACCCTGGCCACCGGCGGAATGGTCGCCTCCTACTTCCTCGGGCGCCACCACGGGATGCGTCCTCGCCGCTTCGCCTTGCTGGGGTGACTCTCCGCCCGTTCAGGCTTCGAACGTGTCGCCTGGTCCGAAGACGGCACCGTCCCCCATCCGCACCACCGTTCCCCGCCCGTAGACCTCGTAGGTGATGCGATCGTCCGAGACCAAGGCGGTGTGCTCGTCGATCCCGACCAGCACCGCCCCGTCCGGCACGGCGTCCGTGAACGTACGGACCATCCGCCGTCGCCACCGACTCATCCGGTCGAAGTGAGGGATCACGGCGATACCCGGGACGATTCCGAGTCCGAGACTCGGCCCCTCCCCCGAACGGACGTCAGGCGCCACCGCGGTGA
>CAZCRP010000003.1:0-34620 GCA_964501055.1 uncultured Acidimicrobiaceae bacterium | reverse complement strand
GTCAGGACGACTGACGCATACGCCGGATCTCGGCCTGCGCCGCCGCCAGCCGGGCGACATGGACGCGGGGGGTGCTGCACGACACGTAGTCGAGTCCGACGTCGCGACAGAAGGCGATCGACGCGGGATCGCCGCCGTGCTCGCCGCACACGCCCAACTGCAGGGCGGGGTTGGCCTCCCTCCCTTCCTTGACCGCCAGGCGGATCAGCCGTCCGACGCCGTCGACGTCGATGGTCTGGAACGGATCGGTGGTGAGGATGCCTTCCTCGAGGTAGGTGATCAGGAAGCTCCCCTCGGCGTCGTCGCGGGACAGCCCATAGGTCATCTGGGTGAGGTCGTTGGTGCCGAAGGAGAAGAACTCGGCGACACCGGCGATCGCACCGGCGGTCAGCGCCGCCCTGGGCAGCTCGATCATCGTTCCCACCGGGATGTGGAGATCACGGCCCGAGGCGGCGATGACCGTGCGGATCATGTCTCGCATGCGCCGCAACTCCTCGACGGTGGACACGAGGGGAATCATGATCTCCAGCTGCGGGTCGCCGCCGGCGTCGAGGCGCCGAATGACGGCCTGGACGGCTGCCTTGGCCTGCATCTCGTACAGGTGAGGCACCATCAGCCCCAGCCGCACGCCTCGCATCCCCAGCATGGGGTTGTCCTCCTCGTAGGCGGCCACCCGGGACGCCATGTGCTGGAGGCGGTCGATGGGCTTTCCTTTGCGTGCCTGCTCCACCATCTCCGCTTGGAGCTCGAAACGGTCGGGGAGGAACTCGTGCAGCGGCGGGTCGAGGAGCCTGACGACCACGGGAAGACCGTCCATCGCCTCCAACAGCCCTTCGAAGTCCTCCACCTGGCGCGCCGCGAGCTCGCGCAGCGCCCGCATCTGCTCGCGCTCGTCGTCGGCGAGGATGACGCGCTGGACGATCCCGAGCCGCTCTCCCATGAACATGTGCTCGGTGCGGGCGAGACCGATCCCCTCCGCTCCTGCGGCTCGCGCCTTGGAGGCGTCGGCCCCCGTGTCGGCGTTGGCGCGCACCCCCAGCTGGCGGATCTCGTCCGCCCAGGTCAGCAACCGCTCCAGTTCCGGGGTGGGATGCGGCTCGATCAGCGGGAGGCGGCCGAGGTAGACGTTGCCGGTGGTGCCGTCGATGGTGATCTCGTCGCCCTCGTGGATCACGGTGTCCCCGATGTGGCCCGTCGAGGCCTCCTCGTCGACGACGAGACCGGCGGCCCCCGTGACTGCCGGCTTGCCCATGCCGCGGGCCACGACCGCCGCGTGGCTGGTCTTGCCGCCCTGGCTGGTCAGGATGCCGCGGGCGGCGTACATGCCGTGGATGTCGTCCGGAGTGGTCTCCGGACTGACGAGGATCACGTCGGTGCCGTCGGCAGCCATCTCCACCGCCCGGTCGGGGTCGAAGGAGACGCGTCCCTGCGCTGCCCCCGGGCTGGCGCCGACGCCGGACACCACCGCGTCGGCCCCGGGACGATCGTCGAGGCGGGGCCGTTCCAACTGTTCCAACTGGGCGGGATCGACGCGCAGGACGGCGTCCTCGGCCGAGATCAGTCCCTCGTCGACCATGTCGGTGGCGATCCGGACCGCGGCGGCGGCGGTGCGCTTGCCTGCCCTGGTCTGCAGGATCCACAGTTTGTCGCGCTCGATCGTGAACTCGATGTCGGCCATGTCCCGGGTGGATCGTTCGAGGAGGTCCATCGTCTCGAGCAGTTGGGCGTGGAGCTCGGGATGGAGTTGGGCGAGGTCGTCCAGTGGCAAGGTGTTGCGGATGCCCGCCACCACGTCCTCGCCCTGGGCTTGCTGGAGGTAGTCGCCGTAGGGCAGCTTCTCACCGGTGGAAGGGTTGCGGGTGAAGCACACTCCCGTTCCCGACGTCGGTCCCAGATCGCCGAACACCATCGCCTGGACGTTGGCGGCCGTGCCGAGGTCGTCGGGAATGGCATTGATGCGTCGATAGGTCTGGGCGCGGGGCGTGTTCCAGGACCGGAACACGGCGGTGATGGCGGCCCGGAGCTGTTCTCTCGGGTCCTCGGGGAGCTTGGCGCTGTGGCCGCGGATGATCCCCTCGTAGACCTTGACGAGCCGGCGGAGATCGTCGGCTGAGAGGCCGGTGTCGTCCTCGACGCCTGCCGCCGCTCTCGCTTGCCCGAGCGCCCGCTCGAATGGCTCGGCCGGCAGACCGAGCACGACGTCCGAGTACATCTGCATGAACCGGCGATAGGCGTCGTATGCGAAGTGGTCGTCCTCCGCCCAGCGGGAGGCGGCCTCGACGATCTCGGAATTCATGCCGAGGTTGAGCACCGTGTCCATCATCCCCGGCATCGAGAAGACCGCCCCGCTCCGCACCGAGAGCAGGAGCGGCGCAGGACCGGACCCGAACGTCCGCCCCAGTTTCTGCTCCAGCCGGCGGAGGGCGGCGTCGACCTGATCCCACAGCCCGGAGGGGATCTCGCCGGTCCGCATGAACTCGCGGCAGGCGTGGGTGGTCACCGTGAAACCGGGGGGCACGTCGAGACCCAACGCGATCATGTGGGCGAGGCCGGCCCCCTTGCCGCCCAGCAACGCCTTGTCGGTCGGGTCTGCCTCGTCGAAGTCGACGAGCAGGGCAGTCGCCACCGCAGGTTCACTCAATTCCGCCACCTCCGCTTCGGGCGCATTATCGACGGCTCTTCGTTCGGCTCCGCCGGCGGGCGAGCGAAGATCAGATGATCTTTCGGCCGGTGACTTCATCGGGTCGAATTCTGACCCAATTGTCGCGACCGGTTCCTGCCCACGGCCGCAGACCCAGCGCCTGCAACTCCTCGGTCGCTTCCACCGACTTGATGAGGCCCTTCGCCACGACCGACCAGCCGGTCTGGAACACCGAGTCCCAGCCGTCGATCTCGAAGGCAGCGACTTTCTTGAACGTGGCTGCGTCCAGCTTCGTCCCCGGCGCGGTGCGGAACACGACGGCACCATCGTGCCAGCGGTAGTTGACGGGGAAGATCTGCACCTCGCCGTCGGCGAGGAACGCGACCCGGCCCACCTGGGAGTGCTCGAGTCGATCGACGCACTCCTCGTAGGTCAGGACTTCGAGCCCTGCGTGGTCGGTCGGTGGCATGGGAGGTACCTCCTCGGCTGGTGGTCCCAAGTTCCTCGGTCGGTGGTTCCCCAGGCTAGGGACTTCCGGCCCGGGCGGCCCGGGGGTAGGGACTTTCGTCCTCTCCTTTGGGACCTTTGGCGGCGGCGGACGAGTTTTCGCCGGCCGAGACTCCCAAGGATCGATTGGAGGACTCGTGGACAAGACATTCGACCGCTTCCTGGTGCTGTTGGGGGTGATGGGCGTGCTGATCGTCGTCATGACGATCGTCGCCATGGCGACCAGACCCTCGGGGGTGGCCGCCGCCGAGGGTTCCCCGGCCGCACCCGCCGGCGATGTGGCCGCCGCACCCGCGTCGCAACCGACGATCGCCGCCCTCACCCTCACCGAGTGGGCTATCCAAGGCGACCTGGTGGTGCCGCCGGGACCGGTCAGCTTCGAGATACACAACGCGGGAACGGTGGTCCACAACGTCGAGCTCGCCGGCATCGGGGTGTCACGCGACATCTCGTCGGGCCGCACCGTGACCTGGGATGCCGGGGTGCTCGAAGCCGGCACCTACGAGCTCGTGTGCAACATCGCCGGTCACAAGGAGGCCGGGATGCGTGCCATCCTGACGGTCGAAGCGGGAGCCACCGTGCAGTCGAGTAGCGGCCACGATCACACCGGCGCCGACACGGACTGGGCCGCGCTGGACGACGCGATGATGAACTCGATCCTCGCCTTCCCGGCGGAGACGGAAGGACGGGGCAACGCCCTGCTCGAGCCGACCGTCGTCGACGGCGTCAAGGTCTTCGAGCTGACCACCGAGATCACGCCGTGGGAGGTGGAGCCCGGCCGCTTCGTGGACGCCTGGAGTTACAACGGGATCGTGCCGGGGCCGATGATCAAGGTGGACGTCGGCGATGAGGTGAGGGTGATCCTCCGGAACCGCCTGCCGATGGGAACGGACATCCACTGGCACGGCGTCAGCACCCCGAACACCATGGACGGCGTCGCCCCTCTCACCCAGCCGCTGGTGCGGTCGGGAGAGGACTTCGTCTACGAGTTCGTCGCCGCCCGGCCGTCCATCGGGATGTACCACGCCCATGCCCACGCGCACTACGCCGTCCCCAACGGACTCTTCGGGGTCTTCATCATCGGTGAAGTCCCCCTCCCCGCCGGCCGTACCATCGGAGGCGTGGAGCTGCCGGACGAGATCGAGATCGCCCAAGAGATCCCGATGGTCCTCAACGACGCCGGCGTCATCGGCTTCTCCCTGAACGGCAAGTCGTTCCCCGCCACGGAGCCGTACGTCGTCCAAGCGGGGGATTGGCTCCTCATCCACTACTACAACGAGGGTCTGCAGGAGCACCCGATGCACCAGCATCAATTCCCGCAGCTCGTGATCGCCAAGGACGGCTTCCCGTTGGATGCCCCCTACTGGGCCGACACGATCAACATCGCACCCGGTGAGCGCTACACGGTGCTCATGAACCCGTCCGATCCCGGCGTGTGGGTGTGGCACTGCCACATCCTCAACCACGTGGAGCGGGAGGAAGGCATGTTCGGCATGGTCACGGCCCTCATCGTGCAGGACGCCGCATGACCCCCCGCGGACCGTACCCTGGGTCGACGTCGCAACGCCCCCAGGGTCCGGTCGGGGGCGGGGGGTGTCGCGCATGATGGTCAGCGACTTCATGCTGGTGCCGCTGCCGATCACGACGGTCGAGCACCGCATCATGGGTTCCGACGGGATCGCCCGCCTGGCGGACGCCGCCTACCGCCGGGGCGAGGAATTGGCCGTCGGTCCGAGCCCGGCGGTGGCGGTGCCGGTGGAGTTCGACATCGGCACGCCCGTGATGGGGTCGAGCTCGACGGCGTTCCCGGTGCGGTGGAAGGCCACCGGGGCCACCCAGCTGTTTCCGCACATGGACGCCGAGTTGGTGCTTTCGCCCTACGGCGACAGCACCCACCTCGAGTTCCGCGGCGTCTACACGCCGCCGCTGGGCGTCGTGGGGGCCCTGCTCGATCGGGTGGCGCTGCACCGGCTGGCGGAGGCGACGGTGCGGAACTTCCTCGAACGGCTGGTCGAGTTGATCGAAGTCAGCGGCGCCGCGGTCTGAACGTCGCCCTGACGGTGGTCCCGGCCGGCGACGACTCGATCACGAACGACCCTCCGTCGTCGGTGGCGCGCGCCTCCATGTTGGCGATGCCCATGCCCCTGGCTGTCGTCTCGGGGTCGAACCCGCGCCCGTCGTCGCTCACGGTGAGCGCGGCACCGTCGTCTTCCCGTCGCAGCCTGATCACCAGGCTCTGCGCGCCGCCGTGACGCACGGCGTTCGACACGGCTTCCCTCGTCACCAACAGGGCGTTGTCCAGGACGTGGGAGGGGACTTGGTCGATGTCCTCGGAGATCTCGACGTCCCACGACGCTCTGCCTCCGGCGATCCGGCCGATCATGGACTCCAGTGTGCGGGCGAGCGTGGTGTTGAGCGTGCCCAGCGAACGCAGGTCGAAGATGAACGTGCGGAGGCTGGAGATTGCCGTGTCGATCCGATCGACCGCGTCGTCCATGCGCCGGCGCATCGCATCATCCGGCAGTTGGGCGCTGGCGGCCTGGAGGCTGAGCCCCACGGCGAAGAGATCCTGGATGACCGCATCGTGCAGGTCGCGGGCGATCCGCTCCCGGTCCTCTGCCAGCGCCAGGTCCGATAGTCGCTGGCGCAGGCTGAGCGACGAGATGGCTCCTCCGGCCACCGCGGCGAGCGCTTCGACCAGCACCTCGTCCTCCGCGGTGTACGGCGTCGCCTTGTCGGTGAGATAGAGATTGCCGAACACCGAGTTTCCGGCTCGGACCGGCACGCCGAGGAAGGTGGTCATGTGGGGATGGTGCGCGGGGAAGCCCACCGAGTCGGGATGCTGGGCGATGTCGTCCACCCGCACCGTCTGCGGGTCCCGGATGAGCGTCCCCAGCACGCCATGGCCCACGGGCAGGTGCCCGATCCGCTCCGCCGTGCCGGGGTCCATGCCGAGATGGAGGAAGTCACGCAGGGTGTCCTGGGAACCGAGCACGCCCATCGCCGCGTAGCGGGATCCTGTCGCCTCCCGCGCCAGGCGGACAGTGGTGTGGAGCAGGTCGTCGAGGTCGGTCTGTCCGGCGACGTCGGCTGCCGCCTTGACCACGTCGGTGAGCGTGTCCCGTTCGATCTCGTTCATCCGCCTGCAGGCTACTGACCGGAGGGTGGAGGACTCGCCGCCTCCGAGGCGATACCCTGGGGGGCCGTGACCACTGAAGCCTTCCGTGTCCTGCTCGTCGACGACCACGAGATCGTGCGTGAGGGTCTCGCCGCGCTCATCGACTCCACCCCTGATCTCACCGTCGTCGGCCAGGCGGGTTCGGTGGAGGACGCGGTCCGCCGGACGGGGTTCGACGAGCCCGACGTCGTGGTCCTGGATGTGCGCTTGCCTGACGGGTCCGGCGTGGAGGCGTGCCGCGAGATCCGGGCCCGGTTCCCTGACGTGAAGGTCTTGATGCTGACCTCGTTCGCCGACGAGGAAGCCCTGATGGCGGCGATCCTGGCCGGTGCCTCCGGGTATGTCCTCAAGCGGGTGCGGGGCGACGACTTGCTCGAATCGATCCGCGCCGTGGGTCGCGGGGGCTCGCTACTCGATCCCGAGATGACCGAGAAACTGTTCCGGCGGCTGCGCGGCGACGGCTATCAGGAAGATCCGCTTCTCTCCAAACTCTCGCCGCAGGAGCACACGATCCTCGGGCACATCGCCGAGGGCAAGACGAACAAACAGATCGCCGAGGACATGTTCCTGGCCGAGAAGACCGTCAAGAACTACGTGTCGAACATGCTCGCCAAGCTCGGCATGGCGCGACGATCGGAGGCGGCCGCCTACATGGCGCGGGTCACCGCCGACAAGGAGCAGTATCCGCCCGAGGAGTGGCCAGACGGGACGCCGCCCGCCTGACGTAGCTCGCGCAGCAGGTAGCCTCCCTTCCTTCGCGACTCCCACGGATCACACCACCATGGCCAGAACCTCGAACAAGACCGCCCGGGCGGCCCACATCGACTCCAAGCCGGCCAGCCGTCCCGTCCCGTGGGGCGGGATCATCACCGGGCTGGTGGTGGTCGGCGCCATCGCGGCACTCATGATCTTCGACCGTCCTCCCCCCGGGATCGAGTTCCCCTCCCAGGGCAACTTCCACCTGGCCACCATCGACCAGCCGCACGAGCCGTACAACACTTCGCCGCCGTCGTCCGGTCCGCACGTGGGTCTGCTCGCCAACTGGGGAGTCCACGAAGAGGCTCTCCCTCCTGAGTTGTTCATCCACAACCTCGAAGACGCCGGGATCGTCATCACCTACGACTGTCCAGAGGGTTGCGACGAGTTCCGCGACGGCCTCGTCGAGTTGGTCGAGGACGTCGGCGGCCGGGTGTTGCTGACGCCGTACGAAGGGATCGAACACGAGGGAGTGCGCTACCGGGGGGCAGCGGTGGCCTGGACGCGCATCTTCTACTTCGACGACCTGAGCGAGGACGACGTCTCCGAGATCCGGACCTTCATCCGGCTCTACGAGGGGATCGATCACCACCTGCGCTGAGGATCCCCCTGACCGTCTGGTTAGTTAGGATCCACCGCGTGGATCCGAGGGATGCCGATGTCTGATCCGGCCCCCGTCGCAGGCGGGCAGGGCCGCAAGTCCGAACTCGTCCGCACCGTCTACGCGGTGATGGCTCGTGGCGGAGTGCACCGGGTCCCGCTCCAGCAGATCGCCGAGGAGGCGGGCGTCTCCAAGGGGCTGTTGCTCTATCACTTCGCCACGAAGGACGCCATGGTCCTCGCCGCGATGGATTGGGTGCTGGAGGCGACTGGAGCCCGCATCCGGGAGCGGATGCAGGCGGTGTCTCGACCCGCCGATCTCCTGCCGGCGCTGCTCGACGCGATCTGGATCGATCCGGAGGCCAACCGCGACTTCTTCCGTTTCTACCTCGACGGCGTCGAGCACCAGGCACGCTCCCCCGAGTTCGAGGCGTTCGGGGAACGTGGCCGCAGCATCATCGAGTCCCACTACCGCGAGATCATCACGGCGGGAGTCGAGGCCGGGGTGTTCTGGGTCGACGACGTCGGTGTGGCGGCGACCGAGATGCGGGCGATGATCGAAGGGCTCTTCCTCGGCTGGTTGCAGACCACCGATTGGCGAACGGACCACCGCCGTTACAAGCAGATGTGCCTCCAGTCACTGCAACGGGTACTCGGCGTGGACCGAGTGATTGTCACTGACTGACCGGTCAGTCTAGGATGATCGAACCATGATCGATTTCCGGACCGAGCCCGATCGGTATCGGCACTGGTCCCTCCGGGTGGACGGCCGCGTGGCGCGGCTCGACATGAAAGTCGACCCCGATGGGGGGCTCCACCCTGGATACGAGCTGAAGCTCAACTCCTATGATCTCGGTGTCGACATCGAACTGGCCGATGCCGTGCAGAGGCTCCGGTTCGAGCACCCGACCCTGGGAGCCGTGGTCATCGGCTCGCTGCTCGACAGGGTCTTCTGTGCCGGCGCCAACATCGGGATGCTCGCCGCCGCCTCGCATCCGCTCAAGGTCAATTTCTGCAAGTTCACCAACGAGACCCGCAGTGCCATCGAGGACGCCACCGCCAACTCTCGCCAGCGCTATCTGGCGGCGATCAACGGCACCGCGGCCGGTGGTGGCTACGAGTTGGCACTCGCCACCGACCACATCATGCTCATCGACGATCGCAGCGCGGCCGTCTCCCTGCCCGAGATTCCGCTGCTCGGGGTCCTCCCCGGCACCGGCGGTCTCACCCGCCTCGTCGACAAGCGGCATGTGCGACGGGACCGAGCCGATGTCTTCTGCACCGTCGAGGAGGGCGTCAAGGGCGGCCGGGCGCTCGAATGGCGTCTCGTCGACGAACTGGTGCCCACGTCGTCCTTCGACGAAGTGGTACGGGCGAGGGCGGAGGAGTACGCCGCGCAGACGGACCGTCCACAGCAAGCCGCAGGCGTCACGCTCACCCCGCTGGCACGGACGATCGATGGTGACACCGTCCGCTACCGCACCGTCACGGTGGAACTGGATCGGGTGGAGCGCACCGCCAGCATGACGTTGCTGGGACCGGAGAGCGCTCCTCCGACCGACGGCGACGAGGCCGTCCAGGAAGGGGCGTCGTTCTGGCCCTTGGCACTGGCCAGGGACCTCGACGACGCCATCCTCCACCTGCGGGTCAACGAGTTGGAGATCGGGACCATCCTCATCCGCTCCCGGGGCGAGCTCGACGTCGTCCTCGCCCACGACGCCTTCCTGCGGTCGAACCGCAGCCATTGGTTCGTGCGTGAGGTGATCCTGTACTGGCAACGCCTGCTCAAGCGAGTCGACCTCACGGCCAGGACGATCCTGGCGCTCATCGAGCCCGCCAGCTGTTTCGCCGGCCCGCTCGCCGACCTCACCCTGGCAGCCGATCGCAGCTACATGCTGGAGGGTTCGTGGTCGGGGGAGGGAGGGGCGATCGCCCACCTCGCCTTCACCGCGATGAGCGACGGCGACCTGCGGATGTCCAACGGGCTGACCCGGATGGAGACCCGGTTCTGGGGTGACGAGCAGGGTCTGTCCCTGGCGCGGGCGGCGATCGACGAAAAGCTGGACGCGCAGGCGGCCGACGAAGCAGGTCTCGTGACCGCGATCATGGACGACCTCGACTGGGAGGACGAGTTGCGGGTGATCGTCGAGGAGCGGTCC
Source organism: uncultured Acidimicrobiaceae bacterium (assembly GCA_964501055.1). Lineage (GTDB taxonomy): Bacteria > Actinomycetota > Acidimicrobiia > Spongiisociales > ZC4RG35 > DATHWB01. Next base: position 24,779 of record CAZCRP010000003.1, on the reverse strand, counting down.
GCGTTCTCCCCGGACAGTCTCACCGGGCTGGAAGCGAACTTGCGCTTCGCCGGTCCGGAGACCATGGAGACGAAGATCTTCGGACGTCTGACCGCCTGGCAGAACTGGGTGTTTCAGCGGCCCAACGCATCGGCGGAGACCGGGGCGCTGCGTCGCTACGGAACGGGGATACGCCCCGAGTACGACCACAGGAGGGTGTGAACATGGGCTGGCAGGATGTCGACTACGACGCGCTGATACCGAACAACGTGGGCCTCGCCGACGATCCCAAACTGCGGCGGGCGCTGGAGTCGTGGCATCCCGGCTACATCGACTGGTGGATGTCGATGGGCCCGGTGGGCTTCCAGATGGCCGACGTCTACCTCCGCACCGCCGTCAGCGTCGAGAACGAGGGGTGGGCGAAGTTCGGCTTCGTGAAGATGCCGGACTACCGGTGGGGGATCCTGCTGGCGCCGGAGGTCGAGGACCGCCGCGTCCCCTGTGGGGAGCACGTCGGCGAACCCGTGTGGCAGGAGGTGCCGGGGGAGTATCGGGCCATGCTCCGCCGTCTGATCGTGATCCAGGGCGACACCGAGCCCGCGTCGGTCGAACAGCAGCGCCACCTCGGGAGCATCGCCCCGTCGCTCTACGACATGCGCAACCTGTTCCAGGTCAACGTCGAGGAGGGGAGGCACCTGTGGGCGATGGTGTACCTGCTCCAGAAGTACTTCGGGCGCGACGGGCGGGAGGAGGCGCATGAACTGCTCCGCCGCCAGTCGGGAGACGCCGAGGCGCCTCGCATGCTGGGTGCGTTCAACGAAGAGACTCCCGACTGGCTCTCGTTCTTCATGTTCACCTTCTTCACCGACCGTGACGGCAAGATGCAGTTGGAGGCCCTCGCCCAGTCGGGCTTCGACCCGTTGTCCCGCACCTGCCGGTTCATGCTGGCCGAGGAAGCCCACCACATGTTCGTCGGATACACCGGCGTGAAGCGCATCGTGGAGCGCACCGCAGGGGCGATGGCGGAGGCGGGGATCGATGATCCGTACGACGTCGAGGCCGTGCGGGCGCTGGGCGTGATCGACCTTCCGACGATTCAGCGCAAGACGAACCTCCACTACTCGCTCACCCTCGACCTGTTCGGCTCGGAGGAGTCGACGAACGCGGCCAACTTCTTCAACGCCGGGATCAAGGGCCGCTATCACGAGGACGCGCTGGAGGACGACCACCAGTTGCGGGGAGACACCTACCCCGTCATGAAGCTGATCGACGGCCAGCTCCGCTCGACGGACGTGCCCGCCCTGAACGCCCTCAACGCCCGGCTGCGCGACGACTTCATGGACGACTGCCAGGGGGGCGTCAACCGCTGGAACCGGGTGATCTCCCAGCACGGAGTCGACTTCGAGATCACGCTCCCGCATGTCGCGTTCAACCGCAAGATCGGCGAATTCGGCGAGATCGCGGTGTCCCCGGAGGGCCGCGTGATCAGCCGCGAGGACTTCGATCGGCGGCGCGGCGACTGGCTGCCAACGTCCGAGGACCGGGCGTTCATCGAGGAGTTGATGCAGCCCGAGTTCGAGCCGGGCCGTTTCGCAAGCTGGATCGCGCCGCCCACCAGAGGGATCCAGAACAAGCCGCTCGACTTCGAGTACGTGCAGCTGCCGTGAGCCGCCGGTGCCGGAAGTAGGGTGCCGCCCCTGATGCCGAAGGTGACCGTCGACGGCCGGTCGCTCGACTACCAGCGGTTGGGCGCCCCTGGCGAGGAACCCGCCCTCGTGTTCCTCCACGAGGGGCTGGGGAGCCTCGAGTTGTGGCGGAGCTATCCGCAAGACGTGATCGACCGCACGGGGGGCGAGGCGCTGGTGTACAGCCGGTACGGCCACGGGTGGTCTGACCCGCTGGAGGCGCCGCGCACACCCGACTTCATGCATCGGGAAGGACTCGTCGTCCTCCCCGAGTTGTTGTCGCGGCTCGGCTTCGACCGGCCGCTCCTCATCGGCCATTCGGACGGCGCCTCGATCGCCATCATCCACGCCGGTGCCGGCCACCCCGTGGCGGGACTTGTCCTATTGGCGCCCCATGTCTATGTGGAGGACCTCGCGGGCCTCGACGCGGCCTGGGCGCGATTCGAGACCACGGACCTGGTCGACAAGATGGCCAAGTACCACACCGACCCGGAGCGCACCTTTCGGGGTTGGGGGGAGATCTGGCGCGCTCCCGAGTTCCGTCCGTGGAACATCGAGGAATACCTGGCGGGGATCGAGTGCCCCGTCCTCCTGATCCAGGGGAGACAGGACGAATACGGCACCGAAGGCCAACTCGAAGCCATCGAACGGCAGGTGGCCGGCCCCGTGGAGTCGCTGCTGCTCGACGAGTGCGGGCACTCACCCCACCTCGCCCAGCCGGAGGCGGTGGTCGACGCCACGGTGAAGTTCGTCTCGCAGGTGGTGGCCGGGTGACGGCGTCCCACTCGGTGCGGCGGCGCGTGGCCTGGATGGACACGGATGCGGCCGGCATCTGGCACTACTCGACCGCCATCCGCCTGAGCGAGGAGGCCGAGACCGAGTTGCACCGGTCGCTGGGGATCCAGCACCTGACGTTCGGCGTGAGCCCGCGGGTGCGCCTCGAGTTCGACTTCTCCTCGTCGGTGGTGTTCGACGAGGAGGTCGAGACCACCATCTCGGTGGCGAGGGTGGGGCGGACGTCGGTGACCTATGCGATCGAGATGCGCGCCGGGGAGCGGGAGATCGCCAGGGGGTCGATCACCACCGTCCTCGTCGACCGCCAGTCCGGCGCTCCGGTGCCGGTACCGCCCGCAATGCGTGACAAGCTGGAGAATCCGGTCGGTTTCCCGGACTGACCAGTCAGTCGGTCACTATCGTCCGTCCCGACATCGGGCCGGATGAGGCACGATGTCGGCGACAGCCGGGGGGCGAGCCGCCCCACCGGATGATTTCGGGAGGAAGCGATGATGAAGAAGACGACCAGCTGGCCGTTCTTGAGCCTCCTGCTCACCCTGGCCCTCGTGGTGGCCGCCTGCGGCGGCGACGACGACGGTGCAACGGAGACCACGGCTGCCCAGACGACGACGACCGCCACCCAACCATCGGACGACGGAGAGGAGACGACGACGACCGTCGGCGAGCCCGCCGACACGTCCCCGATCCGCATCGGTGCCCTCACCTCCCTGACCGGGAACTTCACGCCGTGGGGAGTACAGGTACGCGACGGCATGCAACTGGCGGTGGATGAGATCAATGCGGCGGGAGGCGTGAACGGCCGCATGCTGGAACTCGTCCTCGCCGACGACCAGTCGAACGCCGAAGAGGGCGCCAGTGCGTTCGAGCGGCTCGTCGAGTCCGATGGTGTGATCGCCGTCGGCGGCATCATCTCGTCCGATGTCGGTCTGAACACCGCCCGCCTGGCCGAGGAGTTCGAGATCCCGCTGTTCCTCATCAAGGCCGGCTCGCAGGCAATCCTGACGACCAGCTCGCGCTACACGTTCCGCACCTGTCTCCCGTCGGCTCCGATGGTGGCCGGTCCGGTGCTGCAGTACGCACAGAGCCAGGGTGTCGACCGGGTCGGCGCGATCATCGCCGACTACGGATGGGGGCGTGCGATCGAATCCGCGCTGGTGAACACGTTCGAGGGCTCGGGCATCGAGCTGCAAATCGAAGTGGCCCCCATCGGTGAACAGGACTTCGCCACCTACCTGCGGAGCCTCGAGCAGTTCGATCCGGGCCTGATCGTGGCCACCGGTCACCCGCCCGGCGCCGGTCCCATCACGGTGCAGTCCGCCGCGCTCGGCATGGACGTGCCGATCGCCGGCGCCTACACCCCGCGCTCGCTGGTGGTGGGCGGAGTCGCCGAGGCCGCCATCGACCGCTACACGGACTTCGCGTGCGCCGACTACTTCAGCGACGACTACGTCGATCTCGCTCGCCGCTATCTGGCCGTCTCCGACAACGTCTTCATGGAGGACGACGCGGTGGCCGGCTACGGCATCGTCACGATGGTGGCCGAAGCGGTCGGAGCGGTGGGCGACGACCCGGCGGCCGTGGCCGAGTACATCCGCACCAACAGCTTCGACCCGCCGGGCTACGCCTTCACGCTGTCGTGGACCGAGTTCGGCGAGTTGGCGAGCGCCCAGCCGATATTCACGACGACTGCAGCAGAAGGGGCGCCGGACGGCGTCAACGACGCCGGTACCTGGTATCCGGAGTTCCTGCTGCTCCCGGAGCCGCTCGAGCCGTACGTTCCGTAAGAGGACCGTGCCCGTCCTGGAGTTGACATCGGTCGCGAAGCGCTTCGGCGGCCTCCCGGCCGTGGATGGGGTGTCGTTCGGGGTCGACGAAGGCGAGATCCTCGCCATCGTCGGCCCCAATGGCGCGGGGAAGAGCACCCTGCTGAAGACGATCGCCGGTCTGCAGTCGCCTTCGGGTGGCTCGATCCGGTTCCGGGGTGAGGAGATCGGTGGCCTGGCGGCCCATGTCGTCCGCCAGCGCGGCATCGCGATGGTGTTGCAGACCCCCCGCGCCTTCCACGAGATGACCGTGCGGGAGAACGTCGTGCTCGGCTCGATGTTCGGGACGCCCGGCGGCAGACAGTCGGAGGGCACGGCCGCCTCGATCGCCGACCAGTCGCTGGAGCTGGTCGGTCTCGCGGACCGGGCGCACCATGAGGTCGGCTCGCTGAACCTCCACGAGCAGCGGTTCCTCGACCTGGCCAGGGCGGTGGCGGGGCGCCCGACCATGCTGTTGATCGACGAGGTCATGGCGGGGCTCAACGACACCGAGCTCAGCGCTTCGATCGAGATGGTCCGCACGATCCGTGACTCGTTCGACGTGACGGTGATCTGGGTGGAACATGTCATGAAGGCGGTGATGCGGCTGGCCGAGAGGGTGGTGGTACTCGACTTCGGGAAGCTCCTCGCCGACGGGAGCCCGCAGGTCGTGATGCGGGAACCCGCGGTGGTGGAGGCGTATCTCGGCACGGCGGTGGGCGGTGCTTGAGGTGGAAGGCCTGTCGGCCGGCTATCTGGGCGAGGACGTCGTCCACGACCTGCGCTTCCATGTCGACGACGGTGACGCGGTCGCCATCATCGGCTCCAACGGCGCAGGCAAGACCACGCTCTTCCGCGCCATCTGCGGCCTGCTACCGGCTTCCTCCGGTGTGGTCCGCTTCGACGGCAACGACGTCTCGCGGGCGGCCACCCACCGTCTGGCGAGGGCCGGTTTGGCCTATGTGCCGGCCGAACGCCACCTGTTCCCGCAGATGACGGTGACCGAGAACTTGGCGCTGGGCGCCTACCCGGCCCGGCCCGATAGGGCGGTGCTGGCGATGGTGTTCTCGCTCTTCCCGCGGCTGGCCGAGCGAGCCCAGCAACGGGCGGGGACGATGAGCGGCGGGGAACAGCAGATGCTCGCGGTGGGTCGGGCGCTCATGTCCCGGCCCCGCCTCATCATGCTGGACGAGCCCACCACCGGGCTGGCGCCGAAACTCGCCGCCGAGGCCTACGTGGCGCTGGGGGAGTTGCGTGGCCAGGGTCTCACGATCCTGCTGGCCGAACAGCAGCTGCCGCTCGCCCTGGCGCTCGCCGACCGCGGCTACGTGCTCGAGAACGGCCGGTTCGAGATCGAGGGCACCTCGGCCGAACTGGAGGCAAACCCCGAGGTACGTCGCGCCTATCTCGGTGTGGCATGACCGCGGTCGTCCTCGACGGCATCGTGCTGGGGCTGCAATTCGGGCTGCTCGGGGTCGGGATGACGTTGATCTACGGGCTGGGCGGGGTACTCAACCTCGCCCACGGTCAGATCGCGGTCGCCGGGGCGATCGGCACGTCGCTGGCGATGGCGGGCGGGATGCGCGCCGGCTGGGCGGCGCTCCTCGGCATCATCCTCGCCGGACTCATCGGCCTGACGATCGACAACACGCTGATGCGGCCCGTCTACAGGCGGGAGGGTGAGGAGCGGGTGCTGCTCGGCCTCCTGCTCACGCTGGGCGTGGGTTTCATCATCGAGGGCCTGCTGGTGTGGCGGTATCCGATCACCCAGCTCAGTCTCAACATCGGGGGCACGGCAGTGGAGATCCTGGGCGTCAGGATGCGCACCGGGAGCCTGCTGGCCTCGGCGATCACGGTGGCGGCGGGCGTGCTGTTGGTCCTCTTCTTCCGCTACTCGCCGCTGGGCAAGGCCGTGCGGTCCGTGATCCAGGACGAGTACGGCGCCAGGCTCGTCGGGATCAATCCGGCCGCGGTTCGCAGTCTGATCTTCTTCCTCAGTGCGTCCCTCGCCGGCCTGGTGGCGGTGACCCGCTCGATGACGTCGCCCATCCTCGTGACCGCCGGAGTGAACCTGACGATCCTGGCGTTGATCGTGACCGTCGTCGGGGGCCTGGGCAGCGTCTCCGGCGCATTCCTGGCCGGGCTGCTGCTCGGGGTGGTCCACACCGTCAGCTCGTTTCTGATTGGTTCGTACATCACGACGATCGTGCTGCTGGTGGCTGCCGCCCTCACGATCGTCCTCCGCCCTGCCGGCCTGCTGGGACGGCGATGACGACGGCGGCGCGTGATCGGCTCACCCTGCGCAGCTCCGCGCTCGTCGCCTATCTCCCCATCGCCGTCACGGCGCTCGTGCTGGCACTGCCGCCGATCTGGCTGTCCGACTCCCGGCTGTGGATGCGCATCGCCGTCGGCTGGCTGCTCTTCTCCGCCTACGGGATCGCGTTCAACGTGATCTTCGGCGCCACCGGGCAGCTCTTCCTGTGCGTCGGGGCGCTGGCCGGCATCGGGGGGTACACGACGGTCATCCTGGCCGATCAGGTGGGGGTGCCGGCCGCCCTCGGGGTCGCTGTCGCCACCCTCTTCTCGTGTCTGCTGGGGGGAGCCTTCAGCTGGGTGGCGGTGCGGCGCCGCCTCGATGTCATCTTCACCGGCATCGTCACGCTGGCGTTCTCACTGTCCTTCTCGAACTTCGTGCTCGGCCGCCGCAATCTCACCGGGGGCGAGACCGGCCTGCTCGTGGCGACCGGCACGGGAACGATCCTCCGCGACCGCTTGACCGCCTATTACGTGTTCCTCGCCCTCGTCGTCCTGTACCTGGTCGTCTTCCGCCTTCTCCAGCGCTCGCATATCGGCTGGGCCTTCCGTGCGCTGCGCGACGACGAGATCGCGGCGGGTCTGGCGGGAGTGGACGTCGCGCGTTACCGGATCATGGCCGGGCTGATCGGGTCGGCGATGCTCGGCTTCACCGGCTCGTTGTACGCGGTATACGAAGGCTTCATCGGTCCGACCACGTACGACTTCGGCAGCGTCGACATCAGGGTGCTGGTGATGCTCGCCTTCGGTGGGATCGGAACGCTGCTCGGTCCGGTCATCGGTGCCGTGACGCTCCGTCTGCTCGACGAGTATCTGATCGAGTTCGGCCAACTCCGCGAAGTCGTCTACGGCGTGCTGATCCTCGCGCTGTTCCTCGGGTTCCGGCGCGGGTTGATTCCGTCGCTGCGAAGGATGATCGTGGCGGTGACGAGACGGCGAGGTGCCATGGGCCGGGGAGGCTGAGATGCAGACGGGCGTGAACACGAGCACGCTCATCGACGGGTGGCTCGAAGACGGCCGGAATGGGGAGACGGCGCTCATCACCGCTGATGACCGCCGCGTCACCGCCGCCGAGGTCCATCGCGACGTGTGCCGGGTGGCTGCACACCTGCGCGAGCTGGGGGTGGGACGGGAGGATCGGGTGCTGCTGGTCCTCGACGACACCCCCGCCTTCCCCGCGGCCTTTCTCGGAGCGATGCGGATCGGGGCGGTGCCGGTGCCGGTCAACTTCCTCCTCCGGCCCGACGACTACGGCTACTTCCTCGACGACTCGTACGCCGTCGCCGCCATCGTGGACCACCCCTTCCTGCCGGCGCTCGGCCCGCAACTGGCCCCCCGACCCCACGTGAGGGTCGTCGTGGCGAACGGGGCGGCGCCGGCGGGCACGGTCTCGTTCGACGCCTGGCTGGCGGACGGGACCGACGAGGTCCAGCCGGTCGATACCCACGTCGACGACATGGCCTTCTGGCTGTACAGCTCCGGCTCGACGGGACGCCCCAAAGGCGTCGTCCACACCCACGCCGACGTCGCGGCCACCTGCGTCAACTACGCCATTCCGGTCACCGGGATCGAGAGCGGCGAAGTCGTCTTCTCGAGCACGAAGATGTTCCACGCCTACGGGCTGGGCAACAACCTGAGCTTTCCCCTGTGGGTGGGAGCCACTTCCGTGTACCTCACCGGGCGACCGACGCCTGACCGCCTGCTGGAGCGGGTTGCCACCCACCGGCCCGACCTGTTCTTCTCGGTGCCGGCGCTCTACAACGCGCTGCTCGCCGCCCCCGAGTTCGACACAGTGGACTGGTCGTCGGTGCGACTCGGGATCTCGGCGGCTGAATCGCTGCCACCGGAGATCTGGCGCAGGTTCCACGATCGCACCGGCATCGAGATCCTCGACGGCGTGGGATCCACCGAGATGCTCCACATCTATTGCTCCAACCGAGCCGGTCGGGTCAGACCCGGCACCTCGGGATGGCCGGTGGACGGGTACGAGATCGAGATCCGCGACCCGGAAGGCGAACGGTGCGCTCCGGGGGAGGCAGGCGAGATGTGGGTCAAGGGCCCCTCCGCGCTCGCCTACTACTGGCACCAGTCGGAGCGGACCCGCGACAAGATGCGGGGCGAGTGGTTCCTCACCGGGGACCGCTACCACGCCGACGACGACGGCTACCTCACCTACGAGGGACGGGTCGACGACATGATGAAGGTCGGCGGGCTGTGGGTCAGCCCGATCGAGATCGAGAACCGCCTGATGGAGGATCCCGAGGTGCGGGAGGCGGCGGTCGTGCAGGTAGACATCGACCATCGGTCCCGGATCAAGGCGGCGGTGATACTGGCTGAGGGCGTGCAGCCGAGCGAGGCGCTCACCGCGCGGTTGCAGGAGTGGTGCAAAGAGGGACTGCAGCGCTACCAGTACCCGCACGTGATCGACTACGTCGCCGACTTCCCGCGCACCGCCACCGGCAAGATCCAGCGATTCAAGCTGCGGGATCCGACCGACTGACCGCCATGCCGCCCGGGAGGCGGGGTAGCCTCGATCCCGGGTGGTGAGAGAGGAGAACACGTGTCCACACCACCATTTCGGGCCGATCACGTCGGCAGCTTTCTTCGTCCCCCCGAGGTGGTGGCCGCCCGCCAGCGGCGGGCGGACGGCGAGATCGGAGCGGAAGAACTACGCCGGGTCGAGGATGCCGCCATCGCCGATCTCGTCCGTCGCCAGGAGGACGTGGGGTTGCAGGGGATCACCGACGGGGAGCTCCGTCGCTTCATGTTCCACCTCGACTTCCTGGAGCAGCTCGACGGGGTGACGGTCACCGAAGGCGAGTTCCTCGCCAGGTTCCGCCGGGACGACGGCACCGAAGTCGGCTTCACTCCGCCCACGATCAGGGTGACGGGACCCCTCCGGCACACCCGCTCCATCCAGGGACCCGACTTCGACTATCTGTCTTCTCTGGTCACGCGCACTCCCAAGGTCTCGATTCCGGCTCCGTCGATGCTGCACTTTCGCGGTGGCCGGGAAGGGATCAGCGCGACGGTGTATCCGGATCTCGAGCGCTTCTTCGACGACCTCACCGCCGCGTACCGTGACGAGATCGCCGATCTGGCCGGCCGCGGGTGCCGCTACGTCCAATTCGACGACACCAACCTCGCCTACCTGTGCGATCCCGAGGTGCGCGAGCGGACCGCGGCCCGGGGCGACGACCCTGACGACCTCACGCGCCTCTACTGCCGGCTGGTGAACGATGCCTTCCGTGATCGCCCCGACGACATGGTGGCGGCGGTGCACCTGTGCCGGGGCAACTTCCAGAGCGCCTGGGTGACGCAGGGGGGCTACGAGCCGGTGGCCGAGATGCTGTTCAACGAGATGAACATCGACGCCTTCTTCCTCGAATACGACGACGAGCGCTCAGGTGACTTCGCGCCGCTCCGGTTCGTGCCGTCCGACAAGAAGGTGGTGCTCGGCCTGATGAGCTCCAAGCGGGCGGCGGTGGAGGATCAGGACGAAGTCAAGCGGCGGATCGAGGAGGCGTCCCGCTACGTCCCGCTCGAGCAGCTGGCCCTGAGCCACCAGTGCGGGTTCTCGTCGACCGTGCACGGCAACGAACTGTCTCACGACGATCAGTGGACGAAGCTCGCCGCCACCGTGGCGATCGCGGCCGACGTCTGGCAGACATGACCCGCACGCAGGTGGCGATCATCGGTGGCGGACCGGCAGGCACGCTGCTCTCGCACCTGCTCGACCTGCACGGCATCGAGAGTGTCGTCCTCGAACGGCGCACCAAGGAGCACGTGCTGGGCCGGATCCGGGCCGGCGTGCTCGAACACGGGAGTGCCGATGTGATCCGCGAGGCGGGTCTCGGCGAGCGTATGGACCGCGAGGGCCACGTCCACGCCGGCGTCTACCTCGCTTACCGGGGCGGCCGGTTCCGGGTGGACTTCACGGGGCTGACCGGGTCCTCGGTGATCATCTACGGCCAGACCGAGGTCCAGAAGGACCTCTACGACGCGCGCGACGCCGCCGGCGGGGTGATCTTCGACGAGGTCGAAGACGTCGGCGTGTCCGACATCGAGGGGGAGAGGCCGTCGGTCACCTTTGTGCGCCATGGCGAGGAACAGCGGCTGGAGTGCGACTTCGTCGCCGGCTGTGACGGCTCGCACGGTGTCAGCAGGTCGCATCTCCCCGCGGTGCGCACCTACGAGCGGACGTACCCCTTCGGCTGGCTTGGCATCCTCTCCGAGACGCCGCCGATCGCCGAAGAGCTGATCTACGCCAATCACCCCCGCGGGTTCGCGCTGTGCTCGATGCGCAATCCGCACCTGAGCCGCTACTACCTGCAATGTGAGATCGATGCCGACCTCGCCGCCTGGCCGGATGAGCGCTTCTGGGAGGAACTGGTGCTGCGACTGCCGGCGGAGGCAGCAGAGTCGCTGGTGACGGGCCCGTCGATCGAGAAGTCGGTCACGCCGCTGCGCAGCTTCGTCGCCGAGCCGATGAGCCACGGCAGGTTGTTCCTGGCCGGCGACGCCGCCCACATCGTTCCCCCGACCGGGGCCAAGGGCTTGAACCTGGCGATCTCGGACGTGGTCTACCTCTCCAGGGCGCTGGCGGACTTCTACCGCTCCGGTTCGACCGCCGGCCTGGGGTCGTACTCGGACACGTCCCTGGCCAGGGTGTGGAAGGCGGTGCGATTCTCGTGGTGGATGACGACCCTCATGCACCGGTTCCCCGACGACGGCCCGTTCGGCTCGCGCGTGCAGGAGGCGGAGCTCGAATACCTGTCGCAGTCGGAGGCCGCGAGGACGGCGATGGCCGAGAACTACATTGGGCTGCCACTCTGAGAGGGCGCATGGACGACACCTACGAGCGAGGGATGGCTGCACGGCGCGAGGTGCTGGGCACCGAACACGTGGAACGAGCGGGCCGTGAGACCACCGAGCTGGACGCCGGCTTCCAGCGTTGGATCACCGAGGCGGCGTGGGGTTCGGTCTGGACCCGTCCCGGCCTCGATCGCCGCACTCGCAGCCTCGTCACGATCGCCCTCCTGGCGGCAGCAGGGCGCGAGGAGCTCGATCTCCATCTGCGCGCCGCCGCCAACACCGGCGCCACCCCCGAGGAGATCGCCGAGGTGATGTTCCACGTCGGCGTGTACGCCGGGATCCCCGCCGCCCACGCCGGGATGCGGCGGCTGAAGGAGATCAGCGGAGGCGACGGGCGTGGATGACGTCGAGCTCCGCCACCTGACTCCCGCCCACCCCGAGGATCATCCCCCGTTCCGCTACCCCGACTACAAGTCGACCATCGCCCGCTCGCCCGACCACGACCCGGTGAAGATCGTCCAGACGCTGTCGGAGACCACCGGTCCCGGACTGGCGTACTCGGAGCTGGCGGCGGAGGACGCCGACCTGACGACCAATGCCGGCACCGGTTCGGCCGCCATCGGCGAGCGCATCATCGTCACCGGACGGGTGCTGGACGAGGACGGGCATCCGTTACCCGGCACGCTGGTCGAGGTGTGGCAGGCCAACGCCTGCGGGCGGTACGTCCACTGGCGCGAAACGGAGTTCCCCGCCCCGCTGGACCCCAACTTCATCGGCGTGGGCCAGTGTCTCACCGACGACGACGGCTGGTATCGCTTCCTCACGGTGAAGCCAGGACCGTACCCATGGGGCAATCACCCCAACGCCTGGCGGCCCGCCCACATCCACTTCTCGCTGCTCGGGCCCTCGTGGGGCAGCCGGTTGATCACCCAGCTCTACTTCGCCGGTGACCAGTTGCTCCCGCTCGACCCGATCTTCGGCTCCGTCCCGGAGCACACCCGCCACCGGCTCGTCGCCCGCTACGACCACGATGTCACGGTCGAGAACTGGGCCCTGGGTTGGCGGTGGGACATCGTGCTGCGCGGTCCGGCCGCCACACCGTTCGAGGACGACCGGTGACGAAGCTCGGCCTCACCCCGTCACAGACGGCCGGTCCGTACTTCTCCATGCGACTGGCGGCGCCGGGGGAGGATTCGTTGGCCTCCGGCCAGGTGGGCGGGGAACGCATCCGCATCGAGGGAACGCTGGTGGACGGCAAGGGCCGCCACATCGAGGATGGCCTGATCGAGTTCTGGCAGGCCAACGCCGGTGGCCGATACCGCCATCCCGACGACCGCAGGGCGAGCATCGCCCTCGAGGCGGCGTTCACCGGCTTCGGCCGAGCCCAGACGTCGTTCCACGATGGCACGTTCCATCTCGACACCGTGAAGCCCGGCCCGGTGCCCGACCCGGAGGGAGAGCCGCAGGCTCCCCACATCAACGTGATGATCCAGGGGAGGGGAATGCTGCGACCGGTGTACACCCGGATCTACTTCTCGGACGAGAACGACGCCAACGAGCACGACCTGGTGCTCGGCATGGTGCCCGCCGGGCGACGCCACACGCTGATCGCGCGGCGGGTCGAGGGCTCGGAGGACCCGGCCCGCTACGAGATCACACTCCGGTTCCAGGGCCAGGACGAGACGGTGTTCTTCGACTTCTGACGCCACGACGGAGGGAAGGGCCGCATGACGACCACGACGTTTCTCGATCCCGGCTTCACGACCGAGGCGCTGGCCGTGCTGTGGTCGAACCAGGCCAGGGTGGGGGCGATGATCGAGGTGGAGGCGGCCCTGGCCAGGGCCCAGGCGGTCAGCGGGCTCATGCCCGAGCTCTCCGCCGCCCGGATCGTCCGCGCCTGCGACGAGCTGACGGTGGATGCGGATGCGCTGTTGGGCGAGGGATGGGAGTCGGGATCGCCGGTGATCGGTCTCGTCGCCCGGCTGCGTGACGCGGTCGGAGCCGAGACGGCCGAGTTCGTCCATCTGGGCGCCACCAGCCAGGACATCGTCGACACCGCGGCCATGATCCAGATCGAACAGTCGCTGGCGACGTTCACGGCCGATCTCCTCGAGCTGGGCAACGCCGTCGCCCGGCTCGCCGCCGATCACCGTCGCACGGTGACCATCGGCCGGACGTTTCGCCAGCAGGCGCTCCCGACCACCTTCGGGATGCGATGCGCCCAGTGGCTCGTGCCCCTGGCCGCCGACCTGTCGCTCGTGCGATCGGTCCGTTCCGAACTGCCGGTGCAGCTCGGTGGCGCGGTGGGAACCGGCGCCGGACTCGGCACCGATCCCGTCCGGGTGGTGGAAGCGCTGGCCGAGGAACTGTCGCTGCGGACGCCGACGATGCCGTGGCACACCGACCGCAGGCCGATTCGCCAGGCGGTGGACGCCTGTCGCTCGATCGCCGAGACAGCCGCCAAGGTGGCCGGTGATGTGATCGACCTCGCCCAGACCGAGGTGGCGGAGGTGTCCGTCCGGGCCGGCGGCTCCTCTGCCGTTCCCGGCAAGCGGAACCCGATCGACGCCATTCGGGCAGTGGCCGCCTCCCAGGTCTGTGGGGCGATGTCGGCCGCGCTGCGCCCGCATTCGCTCGACCGGGCGGCGGGTCCCTGGCATGCGGAGTGGGTGATCCTGCCGATCGTCTTCCAGACCGCCGGGGCGGCGCTGGAGGCGGCGGTGCGGACGGTGGACTCGCTCCAGGTCGACGCCGCCGCCATGGCCGGCCGGGCGGGTGAGGTCGACGAGTCGGTCTTCGGGGCGACGAACGTGTTCATCGACCGGGCGATGGCGCGATGGGAGACGATTCGCGGGTGAGGGCGACCCACGACGGCGCGGCGGTGGCCTACGAGGTCGTCGGCCCGCGCCAGGGCATGCCGGTGTTGCTCGCGCACTCGCTCGGCACGGACCGCTCGATGTGGGACCCGCAGATCGACCGGCTCTCCCGGAGTCACCGGCTCGTGCTCGTCGACTCCCTCGGCCACGGCGGCTCGGACGTCCCTCCCGGGCCGTACACCATCGAGCGGCTGGCGGGGCTGACTCTGGCGGTGGCGGACGCAGAAGGGATCGAGCGATTCGCCATGTGCGGAGTGTCGATGGGCGGCCAGGTCGCCCTGTCGCTCGCCATCCGCCACCCGTCACGGTTGCTGGCCATGGTGTCCGCCAACACCGCCGCCAGGGTCGGGTCGGCCGAGGGGTGGGAGGCGCGGGTGGCCGCGATCCGCGCCCGGGGGATGGAGGACATGGCCCCCGAGATCGTCGCCCGCTTCGTGTCCGCAGGGTTCCGGGCGCGGGACCCGGCGGGATGGGATCGCCTCGTTGCGACCTTTGTCCGCACCGACCCTGACGGCTACATCGGCTGTTGCCAGGCCCTCGGTGCCGCCGATCTCACCGGCGCCGTGGGCGCCATCACCGTGCCATCCCTCGTCATCGGCGGGAGCGAGGACGTGTCCACGCCTCCCAGCCAGGCCGAGGAGCTCCACCGGGCGATCACCGGCAGTCAACTGGAGATCATCGCCGGGGCGGGGCACCTCTCGAACGTCGACGCCCCGGAGGCGTTCACGGCCCGAGTCGAGACGTTTCTCGGCTCGCTGTGAGGCGGATCAGTCCCGGAGATGCGGGGCGAGCCAGCCCGTGGTGTCGTAGTCGGCGAGACAGGCTTCGACCAGGGCATCGCGCCGGTCGGCGTCACCGCGCAGCTGCGACCACCGCAGCGCGTCCAGACGCTGCTGATCCTGGTTGCCGGCGTAGTTCCGCTCGTAGAGCGCATGGCGGCCGGCGAACTCCGAGTACAGGGCGTCCCACACGAGCTTGAAGAGCTTGATGCGCTCCGGACCGCTCAGACCCGTCCCGCGGTAGTAGCGCGCGATGATGGGTTCGAGTTCGGGAGCGGTGAGATCGGCGGGGCCGGACACGGTGAAGGTGGGTGCCCCGGCCAGGGTGCTCTCGAAGATGTCGCGCACCCGCTGCCACGCATTCGTCATGTACACCCTGGCCGCCGCCGCCGTCTGCAGCCGGGGCACCACCGACCGGCCGATGCCCGGCTCGGGATCGTGCGCCATCGCCGACGACAGCGCCCAGATGAGATCCCGCATGGCCACCAGCTCCCCGATGTCGGCCTGGACCCCGCGGAAATCGCCGGTCCCGCTCGCCTGGGTACCCCGTTGCAACAGCCCGATGCAGAAGTCGAGCTTGGTGGCGAGCCGGATCGAGGCCTGGAAGTTGTAACGGTTGAAGAAACCCGACTCGGCGTAGAAGCCCTTCGTTCGTTCCACGTCGCGGTACACCAGCACGTTCTCCCACGGGATCAGGGCGTCGTCGAAGACCATCACGGCGTCGTTCTCGTCGAAGCGGGACGCCAGTGGCGCGTCGAAGGGATGGGCACCCAACTCGTAGGAGGGCCGGGAGATGAGCTTGAGCCCCGGAGTCGTCATGTCGGCGATGAACACCAACGCCATGTCCTCGTCCCTTCCCTGCTCCATCCGGGCGGCGGTGCCGCTGTTCACGGCGACGAAGGTGGCGTGGGTGAGGGCCGAGGCGGTGGCGACCATCTTGGCGCCGCTGACCCTGATGCCCGAGTCCTCCTCGCGATCGAGCTTCACGTACACGTCGCCGACCTCGGCCCGGGAAAGATGACGGTCGACCGGCGGGTCGATCAAGACATGGTTCATGTACAGCACCCGCCGGGCGCACCTCCGGTACCACGCGAGGGCGTTGGGGCCGTACTCGGCGTAGAACGCATGACCCTCGGCCAGTTGGGCCATGAAGGCCGCCTTGTAGTCCGGCGTGCGCCCCATCCACCCGTAGGTCGCCTGCTGCCACACCGCGATCGCCTCCCGTGCCGCCAGCAGGTCGGCGGCGGAATAGGCCGGGGCGAAGAAAGCGTGGGTGACCGTCCCCTCCTGGTCGGTGGTGGTGGTCAGGTCACGGGTGGACGGGTCGTGCAGCAGGTCGTAGAGGTGGGCGATCGAGCGCGACGCGTTGCGGAAGGCGGGGTGGGTGGTGACGTCCTCGACGCGCTCGCCGTCGAACCAGATCTCCCGCCCGTCGACCAGGCTCGCCAGGTAGCCCGCTCCATCGAGCATTCCTTCGGCTGTCATACGCCGCACCTCCCGCACGTCGACGATCGACCCTACCGGCACCGCGCCGGGCCGGTGGTTCAGCTGAAAGCAGCCGCCATCCCCACGGTGGCACCTATGAGCAGCTGCAGTCTGGCGGTCGCTCCCAACACCCCGATCAGCCGGAGCGGATCGTCGGTGGTCGACACCACCGCCACCGGCCGCACCGCGAAGGGCGCCCACAGGGCGGCCAATCCCGTGAGGACGGGGGTGAGTCCGCCGAGCGCCGCACCACCGATCACCACGAACGAGCCGTATACCAGCCAGGCGTAGACCCGGCGGGTGCGAGGGCGGCCGAGCACCACCGCCAAGGTGCGCTTGCCGGCCAGGCGGTCGGTTTCGAGGTCACGCAGGTTGTTGGCCACCAGGATCGCCGCCGCCAGCGCCCCCATCACCGCTCCCAGGATCCAGGCGTCGACCCCCGGGAGGGTGCCGCCGTGGGCGAAGCGGGTTCCGACGGTGGCCACCAGTCCGAAGAAGACGAACACTGCGATCTCGCCCAGCGCCCGGTAGCCGTAGGGGCGGGGGCCGCCCACGTAGCCGAGCATGGCGAGGATGGACACGAGGCCGATGACGACGATCGGCCAGCCGGCGATGAGCGTGAGTCCCACTCCCGCCGCCGCCGCCACACCCACCGCTCCCGCCGTTGCCGTCCACATGGCGCGGGAGGAAATCCGCCCGGTGGCAACCATCCGGGTCGGCCCCACCCGGTCCGGCCCGTCGGCGCCCCGCCCGGCATCGGAGACGTCGTTGGCGAAGTTGGCCGCCACCTGGATGGCCAGCGCCCCGACGAGGGCGAGCAGGAAGGCATCGTTCCGGTAGACCTCGTCGTGGGCCGCCAACCCGGATCCGACGAGGACCGGGGCCACCGCCGCCGGGAGGGTGCGGGGTCGGGCGGCTTCGATCCAGTGACGCATCAGTAGTGCCAGGGGAACCGGGAGAAGTCGGGGCGCCGCTTCTCGAGAAAGGCATCGCGTCCCTCGGCCGCTTCCTCGGTGCCGTAGCCGAGCCGGGTGGCCTCCCCGGCGAAGAGCTGCTGTCCCACCAGCCCGTCATCTGCCAGGTTGAAGGCGTACTTGAGCATCCGTTGGGCGGTGGGTGACTTCGACAGGACCGCCGCCGCCCACTCCAGCGCCACCACCTCCAGCCGGTCGTGGTCGATCGAGGAGTTGACCATCCCCATCCGCTCGGCGTCGTCGGCAGAGTGATCTGCGCCGATGAAGAAGATCTCGCGCGCCTTCTTCTGCCCGACCATGCGGGCCAGGTAGGCCGATCCGTACCCGGCGTCGTAGCTGGCAACGTCGGCGTCTGTCTGCTTGAAGACGGCGTGCTGGCGGCAGGCGACGGTGAGATCGCAGACGACGTGGAGCGAGTGGCCGCCGCCCACCGCCCATCCCGGCACGACGGCGATCACCACCTTGGGCATGAAACGGATGAGTCGCTGCACCTCCAGGATGTGCAACCGCCCCAGCCGCGCCGGGTCGATGCCGGCGGCGTCGGTCCCTGTGGCGTACTTGTACCCGTCTGATCCGCGAATGCGCTGGTCGCCTCCCGCGCAGAACGCCCACCCGCCGTCCTTCGGAGACGGGCCGTTGCCGGTGAGGAGCACACAACCGACATCGGATGTCATCCTGGCGTGCTCCAACGCCGTGTACAGCTCGTCGACGGTGTGCGGTCGGAAGGCGTTGCGTACCTCGGGACGGTCGAAGGCGATCCTCACCGCTCCCAGTCCCCTGGCCCGGTGATAGGTGATGTCGGTGAAGTCGAACCCGGCCACCTGGTCCCAGCGGTCGGGGTCGAAATGCTCGGAGATCGAAGCCATGCCCGGACGGTAACGGTGTCGCCGGGGCGAGACGATCCCGCCTCCGGCTTGCCGGGAGAGGGCGGGGTTCACCGGCCGTTCGCCAGGTCGCTACATTCCCGCCTCACGTGGAGACAGCGACTGGTCCTGCCGGGCGGAGCACGGCCACGGTCTGGATACGGGCCGTCGCGGTGTTGTTCTTTCTCTTTCTGTTCCTCGTCGGCGTCAAGTCGCTCGAGTCGGGGATCGGCGCCTTCGGCGCAGACACCTCCGAACGGCTCTTCGACCTCGTGTCTTCGCCGATCGCCGCGGTCAGCGCCGGCATCCTCGCCACGGTCCTCGTCCAGTCCTCCAGCGTCTCGACCGCCACCATCGTGGGGCTGGTCGGTTCGGGGGCGCTGTCGCTCGGAGCGGCGGTTCCGATGATCATGGGCGCCAACATCGGGACCACGGTCACCAACACGCTGGCGGCCTTGGGGCACATCCGCCAGGGCCTGGAGTTCCGGCGGGCGTTCGCAGCCGCCACCATCCACGATTTCTTCAACCTGATCGCGGTGGCAGTCCTGCTGCCACTCGAGCTGGCGACCGGCTTCCTGTCGCGGTCCGCCGGGTTTCTGTCTGGCGTGTTGTCCGACGGGGAGGTCTCGGTCACGGCCGTCCCGCCTTCCAGTCCCATCAAGGACGCCATCAAGGTGCCGGTGGATCTGCTGACCGGGCTGGTCGAGTCGCTCAGCCCGCTCCCGGCGGTGCGTGGCTTCGTGCTGCTCGGATTCGGGCTGGTGCTGATCTTCTTCGCGCTGGCATCGATCACCCGCAACATGCGCAGCCTGATGGCGGGCAGGATCGAGGCCTCCCTCAACGCCGTGCTCTCCCGCGGCCTGGGCATCGGGGCGATGGTGGTGGGCGTGCTGATCACCGTCGCCGTGCAGAGCTCCAGTATCACGACCTCGGTCCTCATCCCCCTCGTGGCCGCCGGGGTGCTGAGCCTGGACAACGCCTATCCGGTCACCCTCGGAGCCAACGTCGGCACCACCATCACCGCGCTGCTGGCGTCGCTGGCGGCCGACCGTCCCGAGGCATTGACGATCGCCCTCGTCCACACGCTGTTCAACCTGACTGGGATCCTGTTGCTCTATCCCATCCCCGTCGTCCGCCAGATCCCGATCCGTCTCGCCCGCCGGCTGGCCGCCGCCGCCCAACAGCACAAGCAGATCGTCCTGTTCTACGTCCTGGCAGCCTTCGTCGTGCTGCCCCTGATCGGTATCGTCGTCTTCTGAGAGAGGTCGTCCCATGGTGTTCGAACTGTTCAAGAGCCAGCCGGGATCGGCGGTCGAGGCCATCGAACCGCAGATCGAGGCGATGCTGGGAACCTGCGAAGAGGTGCTGAAACTGGCGGTGTCGGCCTTCGACCCGGATGTCTCCGCCCGGGAGATCGGCAAGCAGGTTCGCAAGACCGACCGTCTCGTGAACAAGGCGGAGCGCTCGATCCGCCGGGAGCTGGTGGTCCATGTGAGCGTGCATGCGGGGGCGAACCTGCCGTTGGTCTTGGTCTACATGTCGATCGTCAAAGACATCGAGCGGGTGGGCGACTACGCCAAGAACATCTGGGACGTGGCGGTGGAGGTGGAGGACATGCCCGACGGGCTCCACCTGTCCGAGTTCGCGCCGCTGTTCGATCGGACTCTCGGGTTGTTGTCGGAGATCGCCGGCATCTTCACTGCTCGCGACATCGAGCGGGCCACCGCCACCCTCAACCGCGCCGACGCCTGGCTCGACGAGTACGACGCCAACGTGGTCGCGCTGATGAACTCCTCCCAACCGTCGACCTACGGCGTCCCGCGGGCGCTGCTGAACCGCCATCTCAAGCGGATCACCGCCCACTTGATGAATGTCATCACCGCAGTCGTGATGCCCTTCGACCGTCTGGACTACTGGGACGAGGACAAGATCGACCGGGACTGATCCGGCTCAGGATCCCGCCACGACCCATGCCTCGACCGCATCCGCCTTCCCTTTGAGGTCGAGGCGGCGGTGCGCGAGCCCGCTCGTCTCGAGTCCGCCCGCCGTGGCGGCCTCGGCGCTCACGACCAATTCCCCCGGTCCGGCCATCGAGCCGAGGCGGGCGGTGGTGTTGGCCGCATCCCCCACCACGGTGAAGTCCCGCACCCCTCCTTCGGTGCCCATCACCCCGACGAACGCCACCCCTGTGTGCACGCCTGCCCCTACGGCCAGTCGCCCGTCGAGGTCGTCGTCGAGGCTGACGGATTCCAGCAGCCGGCGGCCGGACACGATCGCCCTGGCGGCGTGGTCCGCGCCGGAGAAGCCGGGGATCCACATCGCCATCACCCCGTCGCCGACCAGATGATCGACCACTCCGTCGGTTTCGTCCACCGCCCGTGACGCCAGCTGGAAGTAGCGGCTCACCAGACCCGAGAACTCACCGGGGGAGAGGCGCTCGGCCAACTCGGTGGAACCGCGGATATCCGCGAACAGGAGGGACAGCTCGACCTCCGCCCCACCCGGCATGTCTTCGATCTTGCGGATACACATCCGGCAGAGCTGTTGGTTGAGGGGCCACCGACTGTATCCGGCGAGGCGGAGCGCCGGCGCAAAAGGGCCGTGGAACGGGGCCCGGCACAGCTTGCACCGGGGAGAGGCGGGGAGCCTGGCGAGCAGGCTGGCGAACGGCACGCGCATTTCGCCGGTCAGGACCTGGCGCCAGGTTTCGTCGTGGGGGCCGTGGGTGGGTCTGGTCATGGCGTATCGCCGGTGACGATACGCCATGACCCGATCGGGCGTCAGTTGCCGGCCGCGTCCCGGAACTCGTCGACGTGGGCGAGCCGGAACTGCGCGCAGGACTCCGACCAACTCGGGATCTCGCTCCCGCTCCGACAGGCGGCGAGATACTCCTCGAAGTGGTTGTCCCGCCCCCAGGAGTCGTACTGGGACATCACGCTCCCGTACTCGGTGAAGCGACTCTCGCCGGTGCCTTCGTTGGCCGGTGGCGGGAAGGGGGAGCCGGCGGCGATCAACCCCGACTCGATGCGGAAGGTCCAGTCGTACTCGGAGTCGGCGATGTCCAACCGCCTGTTCAACTCGTCTTCGATCCTCACCCGGCACGCCACCGTGCCGTCCGGGGTCGACTCGGCGCATTCGTGGTCGATCGTCCCGCCGAGGGTCGTGTGGTACTGGGCCCAGCGGCCCGCGATCCACACCAGGAAGCCTTCGGCGTCGGTGAACCCGGCGCTGCCGCCCTCCCGGAACTCGTCGGAGAACAGCGACAGTGCCCCGGCGACGTCCCCCGCGTTCACCCGCTCCAGATAGGCCTCCGCCACTTCCCGCGGCGACGCCCCGACGAGCGGCGACGCCGTCACGGGCGGGAGTGTCGCCGTGGGGGTCGCCGCGGGTGCGTCCTGCGAGCCTCCGTCGGCCACTGGACGGTCGCCGGGCCGGAGCACCGCGGTGAGCCCGACGACCACGAGCACGACCGCGAACGCGGCGATGGCGGCCGCTGGTCGCCAGCGCGGCCGCCGGGTGTCCGGCTGGTGGGTGGGTGGCTTGATCGTCTGCACGATTCCTCTCCTCTCGTCGATGACTGAGCGGAGAGCGTCGGCCGTCAGCAGCCCGTCCGGCAGCGGTGCCCTGGGAGGCATCGGGTTGGCGCGGGTGAGGCGCTGCATGGTGTCGGTCATCGCTCCCCTCCTCTGACGACGGTTCGGGAGGCCCGTGCCTCGGCGGTCGGGCGGGGGCGGGCGAGCGCCCGTTCCAGCTGGCCGCGTGCCCGGTTGATCCGCATGTCCACCGCATGGGTGGACACCCCCAGCACCGCAGCGATCTCGCCGTTGCTGAGCTGCTCCCAGCACTTGAGCCGCAGGAGCTCCTGGTCGGCGTGCCGGAGGGTCGCCAGCGCGTCGAGGACGGTTTGCTCCTCGACGTTGCGCACGACGTGGACCTCCGCGCTCGGCTCGGAAGTCAGGCCGCCCTGGGCGCTCACCTTGGTGCGTAGTCGCTCTTGTCGGTGGCGGGCGCGGTGGGCGTTGCGGATCACGTTCTTGGCGATGCCGTACAGCCACGGCAACTCGCGAGACTCGGGCGCCTCGTCGATCCGTCTCCACGCCACGAGGAACACCTCGGCGACGACGTCGTTCACTTCGTGCCAGGGGAGACGGCGCAGGCAGTAGCGCTGCACCGCGTCGTGATGCCGATCGAAGATCCGATCGAATCGCGTCTCCTGTCCACTGCGGACGACCAAGCCGTGCTCCTGTCGTGGTGCAGCGTATGTGTCCGCCTGCGCCGGTGGCTCACGTATGTTCGATCGCTCACAGGGTGCGTCGGATGGCGTCGATGAGCCCGGTGGGAACCGTCGTCGCCCCGTCCGAGCCTTCCACCACCACGTGGTCGACGGCCGCCACGGCGACCCGGCCGCGGAGCTCCAGGTTCAGCGCAGGCAGCACGAGCTCCACGATCTCGCCGGTCGCCTCGTACTCGGCGAGCCTGGCGCGAAAGGTGCGGGAGCCTCCGGTCACCCGATGCCCGCCGTGGGAGGCGCGGTGGACGGTGACCGCCCCGCGATCGAGTCGGAGATCCCAGCAAAGGTCGTGGCGGATCACGGTGGCGTAGTCGGCGCCGACGAAATCGACCAGCCCCGCCACCCGCCCAAACGTCGTCCAGACCGAGATCGAGTCGCCCCGGTGCATCGTCGCTTCCCACTGGTCGGTCAGGCGACGCCGTCGCCGGCGGCCGAGCTCGGTCTCCGCTTCGGCGAGTTCCAGTTCGTCGATGAGCTCGGCTCCCTCGCCCCGCCGCAGGTCAGCGGCGAGCTCGGTCAGGTGCTCTCGGTCTGGATCGCGAAACATGGCTCTAATCGACTCTGTTCAGTTGGCGGCGGGTCCGTAGTCTTCCCGTCGGTCAGTACATGTGAAGGGGTAAGGAGGCGTTCGGCACCGTGGGCTCGCTGCCACGGGTCGATGCCAGGAACGAGCCCCTCGCGGTGCCGAAGCGTCGCTGGTGGACGCGCCTGTCATCGGCTCACATCCTGATCTTCTCGGCGGGAGCGCTGGCATTCGTCGCCAACCTGGCCGTCCTCCGGCCCTCGGAGCTCCCGCCGCAGGTGGCGGTGGCCGTCATCGACCTCCTCCCCGGCACCGAGTTCGATCCCGACCGTCACGTCGAGTTCGTGTCGATGGCGACCGAGGCGCGGCTCCTTGCCTCCCTCGTCACGGAGTCGTCCGCCCACCTGCTGCGAGGAAACGTCGTCACGGCGCGAATCGGCGCCGGCAGGCTCGTGACGCACGACTCGCTCACCGTCAGCCGGAATCGGGACGGTCTCCGACTGATGAGCTTGCCCATCGACGCCGCCCGCGCGGCGGGGGGCGTCCTCGAAGCAGGAGACCTGGTCGATGTGATCGCGGTCGAGAACGGTGTTGCCCGGTACGTCCTCGTGTCTGTGCCGGTGGTGGCGCTGCCCGCCGAACGGTCGGGCTCGTTCGCCCCGTCGTCCGGCTACCACCTCGTGCTCGCCGTCGACGCGGACGCGGCCCTGATGCTGTCGGTCGCGCTGCAGGTGGCCGACATCCAGGTGATCCGGTCGACCGGGTCTCCTGCCCCGGGGGTCCTCATACACCGCTGGGAGGCGGAAGATGTCCGATGAGCCGACGCTGGCGCTGGCCGTCTCGTCCCGTCCCTGGCCCGACCGGCTGCGCCAGACGCTGGCGGACCATGGCGGAGCCCGAGTGAGGCTGACCGCCCTTGGGCCCCACGACCTCGACGAAGAGGACTACGACGTGCTCTTCGTCGACGACGTCTGCTCGTTCTTCACCCGCGGGCTCGTCGGACGCGAGCAGTCCCGTGGCCGGGTCGTCGTCGGCGTGTACGACCGGGATGAGCCCGCCGGGCGGGCTCATCTGCTCGACGCGGGCGTCGACACGGTGATCGGCGCGCATCAGACCCCCGAAGAGTTCGTTGCCCTCGCCCGGTCGCCAGCGGCCACATCGTGGCGGCGCGACAACCACCAGCCGGTCGCCGCCGCCATGGCTACGCCTGCGCTGGGCTGGCTCGTCACAGTGGCGGGTGTCTCCGCAGGAGTGGGAGGCTCCGAGATCGCCCTCGCCCTGACGTGCACGCTGCCGGCTGCGGCGTTGGTGGAGCTGGCGAGTCCACCTTCCCTCGCGCAGCGGCTCGGGGTGGAGCTGCATCCCAACCTCGTGACGGCGATCGAGATGATCGATCACGGGGACGGCGACCTGAGCCCGGCCTTGCAGCGTCTCGCTGCTGGGACCCTCGTGCTGGTGGGTGCCCCCGAGCACTCCGGGCGGGAGATCGCCGGCGCGCGGCGGGTGATCGAACGTCTTCGCCGGACGCGGGAGTGGACCGTCCTTGATGCCGGGCCGGCGAACTCCGAGCCAGGATCCGGCGAGCTGCTCGCCGTCACC
>CAZCRP010000002.1:0-35615 GCA_964501055.1 uncultured Acidimicrobiaceae bacterium | reverse complement strand
GGAGACGACGGCAAGCCCGTGGCGGTCCACGCGCCGGACAACCCCGCCGCGACGGCCTTCCACGCCGCGGCGGCCCGGCTGGTGGAGCTCGTCCCGCCCGCCGCCCTCGAGACCTGCACCGGCCGCATCGCCAAGCTGGTCGAGATGCTGGAGGCCAACGAACCCCAGCCCGCGTGAGCGCGCCCCCGGTGGACCGACGAGCTCGCTGACGCTCGCCTCGGGGGAAATCGTTGGGTGGATCCCTGTGACTAGTCAAGTCGGGTGGGTTCGGAACCACCGTTCGGTTGTGAGGTCGAGGGGCCGATGATGGGAGGGAACGTGCCTAGCGACCGGAGAGTGGGCAACTCACCGGCTTGGAACGAGCGTCTCGCGGTGGCATTCCCCCGCTGCTGCGAGCCGAACAAAGAGAGGGCCTGATACCCCCTTCAGGCCCTCTCTCTCGTTGCGGCACGTCGCTCAGCCGCAGATCGACTTGACCAATGGATACGGGTTGGCCGCTCCGGCCCCACCCGGGTGGAACTCGAAGTGGAGGTGCGGGAGATAGTCGGGGGCGTTGCCGGTGGATCCGTTGTATCCGACGATCTGGCCCTCGCCGACGCTCACACCTGCGCCGATGCCCTCGGCGTATCCGTCGAGGTGGGCGTAGTAGTAGACATCGCCTGCGTGGCTGCGCAGCCACAGCGAGATGCCGCCGAGCGCGCTGTTGGACGCTTGGGTGACGGTGCCGCTGTAGATGGCGGCGATGGGTGTGCCGCGGGAGGCGATCATGTCGACCCCCTGGTGCGCCCGGCCACCGGAGCGGGGCGCTCCCCACGAATCGACGAAGGTGACGGGCCCCGCCACCGGACACGCTCCGCCGGCCGACGCCACGGGGGCGAGCGTGGTCGTGGTCGTAGCCGGCTCGGTGGTGGTGGTCGCCTCGGTGGTGGTGGTCGTGGAGCTCGTCGTCGTGGATGCTTCGGTCGTGGTGGTTGCCACGCCTGTCGTCGTGGTCGGCGGTGTCGTGGTGGTCGTCGTCGGCACGGTGGTGGTCGTGGTCGAGGTGGCGAGGAAGATCTCCCTGGCGCGGATCTCCTCGAGAGCCTGCAGGTGGAGAGCCTGAGCATCGAGCGCGGCCGTCACCTCGAAGGCGAGTTCTGCGAGCGAGGCATCGGTCTCGGCCTGGTCGGCCAGCGCAGCCGCCAGCTCCACCCGCCTCCGGTCGAGCTCAGTCGCCACCGTCCGCAGCCGGTTGAGGGCGGCGTCGGAGTCGGCGACCACGCGGGACAGGTACTGCACGGCGGTGGCGTAGATCGCGTCATCCGCCGACAGCACCGCCGAGAACCCTTCCCCCACCGCCACATCCATGTAGAGCCGGACTGCAGTGTCCTCGAGATCGGCGAGGGCGGAGGCAAACTCCGCCTCTACCAGCGCCTGGGAACCGGTCAACGCGGCCACCTGCTCTTCCAGCGCCACTTGGCGCTCCCAGCCCGCCTCGATCCTCACCGCCAATGCCTCGGCCCGTGCCTGCAGGTCGGCCAGCTCGGCCTCGGCATGCGCGATCTCCTCGGCGGTGTCCGCGGCGGCAACCGCACCGAGGCCTGATGCCAGGGCGAGAACCGTGGCGACGGCGACGGCGCGACGGCGCAGGGTCCCGGGGTGCGGAAGACGCTGCAAGTGGCTATCCCCCATCTTTTCGCGTTCTCGAGAGTGTACGGAGCGTGGGCGGGAGGGCCACACCGATCACGTGGCGGCGACCGCCGCCGACCATTCGCTGCCACCGACCTCCACGACGCCTTCCTCCGCCAGCTTGCGGAGATGCGCGACCACATTCCGCGTGGCGAGCGGATAGAGATCCGTCGGGACGGCGGCGTAGACCGTCTCCACTACCGCTCCGACGGTGCCGGCGCCCGCCCGGATGGCGTCGACGATCTCCCGCTCGCGCTGGAGACGATGTGCGATGTACCAGTCGATGACCTCCGCCGGGTTCTCGATCTCCGGTCCGTGACCGGGATACAGGCGCGAAAAGGTCTGGTTGCGCATACGCTCCAGGGACCGCAGGTACGGGACGAGGTCGTCGACCATCACCGACGACCCTCCCATGATGTGGTCCCCCGTGAAGAGCACCGTGCCGACCCGGAAACAGAGGTGGTCGTCGGCATGACCCGGAGTGTGCAGCACCTCGAGCGACGAGCCGGCGAACCGCACGACGGAACCTTCGACCAACCGCTCATCGGGATCGAAGTCCGGCCCTGGAGCGTGGCCCAGTGCCGGCGACTCCACCTGCCGCGCGAGCGGGTTGGCGAGTGGCGCGTGGTCCGGATGGGTGTGGGTCACGATCACCGCCGTCACCCGCCGGGCCCCGAGCGTGGACACGATGGCGTCTGCATGTGACGAGTCCGCCGGGCCGGGGTCGATGACCACCGCCTCGACGTCGTCTCCCACCACCCAGGTGTTGGTGCCCGGACCGGTGTACGGCCCGGGGTTCGGCGCCAACACCCGTTCGATCCTCACGACTCGGACCGTGGGTCGTTGTCGACCACCACTCCTCGTTCCAGGAGCCGCGGTTCCACCGCCGGGATCCGGTCGAGCGATCCGGCCTCCTCCAGCAGTTCTCCGACGGCGCGGAATTGGGCGAGGTACCGCAAGTGGCTGACGGTCGGGGACATCAGGGGAAACCGGTCGCGGACGTGGCGGGCGAGCGCCTCACTGGCCACGTGCCAATCGGCTTGCGCCAATTCGTCGCTGGAGGTCAGCTCACCATCCGCGGCCACGAGGAAGAAGCGGGTGTCGAAGCGCTTCGAGACGATGGCAGGTGTGATCCAATTGGAGAGATAGACCAGCCGGCCGGTGGCGAAACGCACGCCGGCCGCCGCCATGCGCTCGTGCAAGTGCCCCCGACCGGGAGGGATCTCCTGGTGCGCCGGGTCGGTGATGGCCAGCCCCACCTCCTCCCAGGTCTCCCGCAGCGCGGCCAGCCGCCATGCCTCCTCGGCATCCGAGGCGGCGGCCACGTCTTCGGGGTCGACTGCCCCGCCGGGGAACACCCACACCCCGCCGAACGGACCACCGGGCGGCCGGAGACCCAGGACCACTTCGATCCCCCGCGCTCCGTCGCGCACCACGACCAGCGTGGCCGCGGCACGGGGCGCGGTCACAGGATCACGACGCGCATCGTGTTGAGGAAGCGCACCCTGATCAACTCGCGGAACCACGGGACGAGGAGCAGCAGCCCGAAGGCGTCGGTGATGATGCCGGGAGTGACGAGGAACGCACCTCCCACCAGCACCATCGCACCGTGAGCCAGCTCCACGCCGGGAATCTGGCCCATCTCGAGACGCCGTCTGATCTCCTGCCACACCATGCGGCCCTGTCGGGCGACGAGGCGCGCCCCGATCACGCCGGTGACGATCACCAGCAACACCGTCCAACCGAATCCGATGGCCTGACCGATCATCCCGAGCAGCACCAGTTCGACGACCGGCAACACGATGAAGAGCAGCAGACGGATCACCGTCGCGACGTTAGGCGAAACCGGCTCGAACGGTTCCGTGTCACGGCGATAGTCTCGGCGCGTGGAACCGCAGAAGCCACCCAGCGTCGATGCCCTCAGCCGCATGCTCCCGCCGGAGGTGCCCGCCGGCTTGCGCGTCGAACTGGCCCGCATCGCCGCTGACCGCGCCCGCCTGGACGGCTCGGTGGACGCCGGCGACGAGATCCAGCGTCTGTCCGCCGCCCTGCAGGGAACCCGCCAGCGGCCGGTGATCAACGCCACCGGCGTGATCCTCCACACGAATCTGGGGCGGGCGCCGCTCGGTGAGGAGACGGCCGCCAGGGCGAAGGCCGCCGCCACCGGATACACCAACCTCGAACTCGACCTCGGTGACGGCCGGCGCGGGGGCAGGCTCACCTACGCCACCGAGTTGCTGCGGACGCTGACCGGCGGTGACGACGCCTTGGTCGTGAACAACAACGCCGCCGCGCTGTTCCTCGTCCTGGTCGCCATGTCGACGGGCCGGAGTGTGCCCGTCTCGCGGGGAGAGCTCATCGAGATCGGCGGGTCCTACCGGCTCCCCGACCTCATGGCTGCGACTGGGGCCCGGCTGGTTGAGGTCGGAACGACCAACCGCACCAGGCTGGCCGACTACCGGGCGGCGATCGACGAGACGACCGCCCTGCTGCTGAAGGTCCACCCGTCCAATTACCGCATCGAGGGCTTCACCGAGGAGGTGAACATCGGCGCGTTGGTCGAACTCGCTCACCAGCACGGGTTGGCGGCCGTGTTCGACGCCGGCAGCGGGCTCCTCGACGAACGCACGCCGTGGCTGGCGGGACCTACGCCGGGGTGGCTGGCCGGCGAGCCGGGGATCGTGCAGTCGCTCTCCGCCGGAGCGGACCTGGTGATGTTCTCGGGCGACAAGCTGCTCGGCGGCCCGCAGGCCGGGATCATCGTCGGCGACGCCGATCTCATCGCCGGTCTCCGTCGCCACCCCGTGGCCAGGGCGTTGCGGGTCGACGGACCGACGCTGGCGGCGCTGGAAGCCACCCTGGAAGCGTACGCCGATCGCCGCGCCGCCGATCTGCCGTTGTGGAGGATGGCGACGGCAGACGTGGATGAGCTCCGGCGGCGGTCCGAGCAGGTCGCCGCTGCGACACCTGAGGGGAGAGTCGTCGACGGGGCGTCGACGATCGGTGCCGGGAGTGTCCCCGGGGCCCGCATCCCCGGACCGGTCGTGGAGGTGCCCGGCTGGGGGGAGCGAGGGTATGCCCGCCTGCTCGCCCAGCACCCGCCGATCGTGGCCCGGCGGGAGGAGGGCCGGCTGATCGTCGACCTCCGCACGGTGGCCCCCGCGGACGACGAGGACGTGCGAGCGGGTCTGCAGCAGGCATGCCAGTCATAGGCACCGCTGGTCACGTCGATCACGGGAAGTCGACCCTCACCGAGGCACTGAGCGGCCGCGACCCCGACCGGTGGGCGGAGGAGAAGGAGCGCGGGCTCACGATCGACCTCGGCTTCGCCTGGACCGACCTCGCCGGAGTCGAGGTGTCCTTCGTGGACGTTCCGGGCCACGAGCGCTACTCGAAGAACATGCTGGCGGGCATCGAGTCGGTCGACGTGGCACTGCTCGTCGTCGCCGCCGACGAAGGCTGGATGCCGCAGTCCGAGGAGCACTTGGCCGTGCTCGACCTGCTCGAGGTGGAACACGCCGTCGTGGCGCTGTCCAAGGTGGACCGCGTGGACGACGACCTCCTCGAACTGGCCACCCTCGAGGTCGAGGAACGCTTGGCGGGAACCAGCCTGGCCGGTTCGCCGATCATCGGAGTCTCGGCGGTCGACGGAACCGGATTGGAGTCCCTCCGCTCCGCGCTCGGCACGGCCGCCGCCGCAGTCGCCCCGGAACAGACGGACCGCCCTCGCCTCTGGATCGATCGGTCGTTCTCGGCCCCCGGCGCAGGGACGGTGGTCACCGGGACACTGCTGGGAGGTCCGCTGGCGGTGGAGGATCGGGTGGTCGTCCTCCCTGCCGGAGTCGCCGCCAGGGTGCGGGGGATCCAGAGTCACGAGACCGTGCTGGAACGCGTCGCCCCTCACCGCCGGGTGGCGCTCAACCTCGGTGGAGTGGGTACGGAGGCGGTGACCCGCGGCACGATGGTCGGACGCCCCGGTGAGTGGCGGACGACTCGCCGGATCGCAGCCTCGTTCCGCACCGCCCGCTACCTCCCCGAGCTCCCCCCGCGCGGGTCGTATCACATTCACGTCGGGAGCGGCGCATGGCCGGTCGAGGTGAGGCTCCTCGCAGATGGAGTGGCGTTGTTCGACCTCCCGACCGCCCTGCCGCTCGCCATGGGCGACCGATTCATCCTGCGGGACACCGGCCGCCGGCTGGTCGTGGCCGGTGGCCGGGTGCTCGACCCGTCACCACCCCGGGTGTCGCGACTCCGGCCGCTCCTGGACACGTTGCAGGCAGCCGTCGCCGCCGATGCCGACACACGGGCGAGGGCGCTGCTGCAGGTGAGAGGGCGCGAATCCGCCTCGCACCTGGCGATGGACAGCGGCGGCGGGGAGGTCGGTGACGCAGTCGTCGCCAGCGGTGTCGTGATGACTCCTACATACGCCGACGCGGCGGGGAAGCGCCTGGCGCACATGGTGGGGATCTTTCACCGTGATCATCCTCTCCGCCCCGGACTCCCCTCGGCCGAGGCTGCCTCCCGGCTCGGTCTCGACCCCGACACACTGGCGGTGCTCGTCGGTCGCACCGCCGGCGTCGAGATCGACGGATCCCATGTCCGATCCACCGCGTTCGTCGGTGCGCGCAGCGCGGCACAGGAGTCGGCGTGGCAGCGGGTGAAGAGCCAACTGGAAACAGCCGGCACCGGCGCGGTGCCGCGCATCGACGACCTGGAGATCGGCCTCGATCTGATCCACGCCCTCGCCAGGGAGGGTGAACTGGTGCGGATCTCGGACGAGTTCGTGCTGTTGCCGTCCCAGGTCGCCGACCTGGTGGCGACTGTTCGCTCCTTCGAGGAGTCGTTCACGGTCTCACAGTTCAAGGATCGGTCCGGACTCTCGCGCAAGTACGCCGTTCCCTTCCTGGAGTGGTCCGACCGGGAGGGGCATACCGTCCGCACGGGTGACACCCGCCGTCCCAGGTGAGCGAGAAGTCTGAACCGTGGGCTCCCAGCTACCGCTGCGGTACTCCTGAACCCAGGGTTCGGGAGCGCGAAAACGCCGGACCTGTCGGTCCGGCGTGGTCGCGACGGGTCAGCGGGCTGCGGCGCCGCTGACGAGCGCCTTGCGGTCGGCCTCGGTCATTCCTCCCCAGATCCCGAACGGCTCGCGGATCGTCACCGCGTACTCGCTACACGGCGCCTGACTGGGGCACACGTTGCAGATCGCCTTTGCCCGCGCCT
The DNA here is from genome assembly GCA_964501055.1 of uncultured Acidimicrobiaceae bacterium. Classification (GTDB taxonomy): domain Bacteria; phylum Actinomycetota; class Acidimicrobiia; order Spongiisociales; family ZC4RG35; genus DATHWB01. The sequence continues at coordinate 28,724 of CAZCRP010000002.1, read as the reverse complement.
CGCGACGTTCACGGTCGTCCTTGCGTTCGAACGTGCTGGGTGGGAAAAACAACTGGGCGTGATGCCCGCGGCACAGCGCCTGTTCCTGCCACTCTTCGGTCTGCACCGAACCTCCCTCGGTCGCCTCCGGGTTCGGGGAAAACCTAGAAAGTCCTTCCACTATTCACCAGGGAAATATTGGAAGATCAGGCAGGTTTTTTCGCGCTCTCTATTCGGGGGGTGAGACCTCGAGAAACCAGTCGTCCACCGCCACGACCCGGACCGGGTCCGTGCGACGGATGCCCGCCTCCCGATGGGCACTCGCACGCCACCGGGCCCCATCGACCTCCACAATGCCATCCGGGTCGAGATCCGACACGGCCACGCCATCGCGTCCCACCATGTGATCGCGGCCGATCGTGGGGGTGGAGAAGCGGCTCCGTGCCACCGTCGGCATGGCCAGGAGAAAGAAGAAGGCAGCAGCCGCCACCGTCAGGAGCACACCCGGAATCGCCGGAGAGAACTGGGGGGCGGCATCGGTGAACGAGAACCCGGCGACCACCAGCCCGACGACGCCGAGGAGGTTCAGGGCCGGCACGCTCCCCCGCTGGTAGCCGACCGCCATCAGCCACACCGACACGACGGTCAGCGCCACGGCCCACCAGCGGACGGGGAGAACGGCGATCCCGTAGGAGGCCAAGAACAGGGACAAAGCGGCAACAGCCGCCGCGATCCCCGGGCCGATGGCATAGAACTCGAAGGCCGCCAGCGTGAGGGCGGCCACCAACAGGAAGAAGGCGGCTTCCGGCGTCGACGCCAATCGGAGGAACCGGTCCCACCAGCCGGGGCCACGGATCACCGTCGACACGGTGACGCCGCCTTCATGCGCCACCAACGTCGAGAGGACCCGTTCCCCGTCCTGGAACGTGACCCGCTGTCCGTCCAGCAGCTGTGCCACCTGGCGCGGGGCGGCCGTCTGCGTCGACACCAGGAGCTGGGGGACGGAGGCCACGTCGACTGCCTCGTGCAAGAGATGGGCATCGCCGACGAAGGTATTGCCACCCGCCACGGACGGGGCCAGCAGCCCGATCTCGGACCCGGGAGCGGCGAACGCGACCGAGGCGGCGAGCGCGATCACGCCCGCGCCGCCGTACGCCTTGGCGGGAGCGGGACCGATCCACACCACCACGGGGAGAGGAGGACGAGCGACGAGTTCGACCAGCTCGAAAAGGGTCTCCTCGGAACCCACCACCCCGGGACTGTCCACTTGCAGAACGACGACTTCGGTGTCGCCGCGGGCGGCGGCCCGCTCGATGGAATCCATGGCGAATGCCAGCATCCGTTCGTCGAGGATGCCGGACAGATCGACGAACTCGACAACTCTCGCCTCGTCCTGGCCGCTGGCCGGCAGACCAGGTAGGACGAGCAAGGCGACGAGCGTCGCACCACCGAAGACTCGCAGGATTCGCACGGTGCGGATGCTAGGAGGGCTCGATCACCCGGAATCCGCTGTCGGACAGGGGCTATCGTGCCGCGGCATGGCCTCCATCCTGCTCGTCGCCGACGCCGAATGGGTGCGGAACGACGTCGCCGCCACCGTCGACGACCCGGCCGTGGTGCTCACGGTGGAGACAGACCCCCGGGCGGCGGCTCGCCGAGTCTCCGAGGAGCAGTTCGATGCCGCGATCGTCGACATGCAGGTGGGCTCGATGGGAGGCATGGCCATCGTGCGGATGCTCCGCACCGCCATCCTGTCGGGGACAACCGAGGACATGGCGATCATCCTCCTCCTCGATCGCAGCGCCGACGCCTTCCTCGCCAAACGGGCGGGAGCGGACGGCTGGGTGGTGAAACCCTTCACCGCGCACGACCTCCGCGCGCAGCTCACGGCGGCTGCCGGCTGACGTCGCCGCCATGACCGGAGTGCAGACGGCGCTGCTGGTGATCCTGGTGGTGTGCATCTGCCTGTCCGGGTTCTTCTCCGGATCGGAGACGGCGATGGTGGCGCTGCCTCGTGAGCGATCCGCCCAGCTGGCGAGCCGCGGCACCAGGGGGATGCGGCTCGCCAACCTCATCGACGACCTGGAGTCCACCCTCGGCACGCTGCTGGTCGCCAACAACTTCGTGAACATCCTCGGCGCGTCGGTGGCGGCTGCCCTCACCATCGATCTCCTCGGGCTCGTAATGGACGGCCCGACGGCGGAGACGTTGGGCCCGTGGGTGTCGACGCTCGTGGTCACCGCCATCGTCCTCGTCGTCGGCGAGATCACCCCCAAGACGCTCGCCGCTCGCCGTCCGGAGCGGTTCGGGCTCTTCGTGGCGCCCACCATCTGGTGGCTGGGCAAGGCGATCCGGCCGGTGCCCCGATTCTTCGTGGCGCTGAGCGGCGTCATCCTTCGGCGCCTGGGCGTGGCCACCGACGGCACGTCGGCGGTCACCGAGGCCGACATCAAGGCACTCGCCCTGCTGGGCGAGAAGGGGGGCCACATCGATCCGGCCGAACGGGAGATCCTGGAGGCGCTGTTCGAGCTCGCCGACCGACCGGTGCGGGATGTGATGACACCGCGTCTCGACGTCGCCGCGCTGAGCGTGGGCGACACCGAGGACGATGCCAGGCGGGCCATCAACGCCTCGGCGCACTCCCGGTTCCCGGTGGTGGCAGCCGGCGGCACACTCGACGACATCGTCGGCATCCTCTACGCCAAGGACCTGTTCCGTACCACGAGCGCGGGCGGCAGCATCGACCGTTACCTCCGCGATCCGGTGTACCTCCCCGAGTCGATGCCGATCCTCTCCGCCCTCCAGCAGTTGCGCCGCCAGCGGATCTCATTCGGCGTGGTGCTGGACGAGCACGGGGGGGTGGACGGAGTCGTGACCGTGAAGGACCTGATCGCCGAACTCGTCGGCGAGATCCAGGACGAGTTCGACCCGCGTGAGCCCACCATCTTCCGCCTCGGCGAGGGCATGTGGATGGTGGAGGGGCGGGTGGCGGTCGACGAGTTCGCCACGCACACGGGACGCGAACTGCCGTCCGGTCCCTTCTCGAGCGTGGCCGGTCTGTATCTGTGGGCTTCGGGGACGATCCCCGCCGAAGGCGACTCCGTCGCCGTCGAGGGTCTGCGGCTGACGGTCATGCGAATGGATCGCAAGCGGATCGATCGGGTGAGGGTCGAGGTCGAACCGGATCCGGCCGGCTGAGGTCAGGCGGGTCCGAAGCGGAAATTTCCCTCGCCTAGGCTCGCACGGAGTGCGTCGACCCTGCGCCGCAGTTGCGTTTCGATCTCGTCCAGGGTCACCGTGGTTCCGTCGTCCAGGATGATGATGGGATCGAGAGGCTCGGCGAGCGTATCTGCGAGCTTGGCCCGTTCCTCCCGCGTCTTGCCGAGCGCGAACGCTGCCTTCTGCAGCCAGCGGGATTCCTCCTCCCGGATCCTGTCGAGCTTCCGTTGAGCCTGCCGGTCGAGCGTCGTCACATCCCGTCCTCTGTACGCGGACCGGTGACATACCCGAGCCCGGGCCTTCCGAAACGCCACCGCCGGTCAGGGCGGCCGCCATGTGATCATGGGCTGTCCTCGACGCTGGTGCTGGGTGATTCGGCCACAGACGATGCGCTATCGGGCAGACCGAGATCGAAACATCCACCAATTGGCTCCGGTAGCGTTCCCAGGGTGTCCGATTGCTGCAACCCGTCCGGCTATGAGCAGCTGTTCAGCCCCAAAGAAGCCCGGCGCACTCTCCGGGTCTACGACAAGAAGGGCTTGAACAAGATGGCGAGGCGGATCGTCGACTATCTCGAATCGCGGGGAGTGGAAGGTCACCGGGTTCTCGAGGTAGGTGGAGGAATCGGCGCCGTTCATGTCGAGTTGCTCAAGGCGGGAGCTGCGAGTGCGGTCAACGTGGAACTGTCAACCGGCTATCAGGAGTTGGCCGCGGAGTTGTTGCGACGCGAGGGCCTGGAGGGGCGTGTCGAGCAGAGAATCGGTGACTTCACCGAGATGGCCGAGGGGATGAAGGCCGACGACGTGATCATGAACCGGGTGATCTGTTGTTACCCGCACATGGAGCGGCTGATGAATGCGGCGCTGTCTGCCAGCCGCCACTTCCTTGCCGTCACCTTCCCCCGGGATCGGATCGTGTTCCGCATCCTTGTCCGCTTGGAAAGTGCCTACCACCGGATCAGGGGGGTGGACTTCCGTCCCTACCTTCACTCTCCGCCGGCGATCCTCGAGACGGCCAGATGCGCCGGATTCGAGGTTGCGTTCGATGACCGCGACGTCATGTGGCACGGTGTCGTGTTCGAGCGCGCGGCCTGAGTTTCCAGCCGAAAGAGATTCCTCGATGGGTGGACAACGCCTGGCCGGCACCCTGTGGCTGATCGCAGGGATCAGCAGCGGCGGCATCTCGAACTTCCTGGTTGATCCACTCGACCTGGCGATCTCCATCGGCGGCGCCGCGGTCGCCCAGTAACCGCGGTCCGCCGGCACGGCGGCGCGGCTAGCGCCAGCCCGGGTTGCAGCGTCGTCGGGCGTGGCGGCTCACATCGTGAACCGCTCGATCGCGGACCGGAAGACCGTCGCCGCCACGCCAGCTCGGGGAATCGCCCCCTCGTGTCGATCTGAGTCGCGACGGCTGTCTGGTGGCGATTGCTGGAGGAGGTCACGGATCCGGTGACCGCTCCGGTGTCTCCTCGCGGTTCGTCGTGTGTTCCGCGATGCGCGTCCAGGCTGCGTCACCGTATCCGGCTTCGGAGGCAGCGGCGAACAACTGGTGCAGCGCGTCGTGCATGTCGAGGCCCATGTCCCGGAGTTGGGCGGCGAACTCAGCCGCCCAATCACCCATGACGTCGACGGATCCCTCCGCGTCTGCCGCCGACGGGTCCGCTTTCGCGGTGAGCAGTTCCAGAAGCAACCGGATCTGGCGGGGGTAGAACTCGAGGACCGTACTCTCGAACCACTCAAGCGGAACATCGTGCTGCCTGCAGAGGTGCCGCCCCTGCACGAGGCCGACCACCAAGGGCAGGTAGGGGATCACGACCGCCATCCCGCTGACGTATGCCGCCCCGGGTGCGTCGTCGACGTAGGTCACCATCCCGATCCGCTCCAACCATTCACGGTGCGCCTCGTAGGCGACGCGGTCTCCCGAGACGAGGAAGACCCCAGCCGCAGATCGGACCTCGCTGGCATTCGCCAGGATGGCCAGGTCCAGGTAGTGCCCCCCCGCCGCCTTCACACGGCATCGAAGGCCCGGGCCTGAGCCGGGGTGACAGGGGAAGTGGAGGCCACGACCTTGCCTGCCAGATCGACTCCCGCCTCCTTCACAAGCGCACGCGCCACTACGTGGTCCGACACCGACACGATGGTGAGCGGACTCGACATGAGCGTCTCGGCAACCGATTCCGCCAAGCGGACCCGCGGGCGAGAGAGTGCCTCGACCTTCCCCCTGGTCCGGTTCCACGCCGCCACCTCGGCTCCCGAACCAGCCAACGCCTCCACCAGGGCGCTGCCCATCGCTCCGGTACCCAACACGGACACGTCACTCAACTGTGTGCCACCCGACCCTTATGCTTCGCTCCCCAGCCGCCGCTGGCGTTCCCCCACCGCCTCGAACAGGATGCGAACCGCCTTGGGTCCAACCCCGTGTAGGGCCAGGAGCTCTTGCTCGCTGCGGACGGCCACATCGTCCAACGTCGTGATGCCTGCTCCTGCCAGTGCCCGGGTAGCCGGTCGGCCGATTCTCGAAGGCAGATCACCCGCCTCCCCCGGCGCGGCAGAGTCCGCGTCCGCCAGCGCGGCGGCGAGTCTCTTCGGCGCCCGGGAGAACCACGCCCTCCGCACCAGCGAGTTGAGTGCCTGACCATCGAGGTCGGCCAGAGGTATGCGAATCCCGATAGGCGTGCCCATGCGCACCAGGCGTTCGCCAGTGGGATGGTCGGACAGGGCCGCTTCGGCATCATCGTCGGGGAGGTACAACAGCAGGTGCGCATCCTGGGTGACCGAAGCGAACCCCTTCGTTCGTACGGAGAAGGCCACCATGCCGAAGTGGGTTCCCTCCTCTACCTCGGGCAGGGCAAGCGCAGCCTTGCGGAGTTGAGCCTCGGTGGTCACTTCCCGATCCTGTGTGGCTCCCATCGAAGGGTAGCGGGGTCAACGATCGGTCCTCTGGCGGATCTCGAGCCTGAGGACATCCCGGCGGCGTTGGAGTACGCCGCCGCCGCCGTCCAGGAGCGCGAACTCCCTCTCACGTGTCAGGCGCGAGGTTCCTCATCCATGCCAACCTGTCACCAACAAACCGATCACCAGTCGTTGTGCGACCAGATCGCCACCACGGGTCGAGTCCCCTCTCGACACTCGTTCGTAGCGAGTCGGCCACTGTTTCGAGTCCCGTCAAATTCACAGGTATCCCTTGTCCCTGGCGAAGGCGAAAGCCTCGGTGCGGTTTCGAGCCCCCAGCTTGACGATGGCTGACGACAGATAGTTGCGCACCGTGCCTTCGGATAGGTGGATCCGCTCGGAGATCTCGGAGTTGGGCAGACCCTCCCCGACGAGACGCAGCACGTCTCTCTCGCGATCGGTCAGTGGGTCGGCGTCACCCCAGGCCGCCACCGCCAGCTCTGGAGCAACCACCCGTTCTCCCCCGTGGACACGGCGCAGGGCGTCCACCAGGTCGGTGATGGGCGCATCCTTGAGCACATAGCCGGCAACCCCTGCGTCCAGGGCGCGCCGCAGATAGCCGGCACGGGCAAAGGTGGTGAAGATGACCACCCGTACCGCCAAACCATCGCCGGCGACCCTTCGGGCAACGTCGAGACCGCTGAGGAGGGGCATCTCGATATCGGTGAGTAGGACGTCGGGCCGGTGCTCGCCCACCGCTGCCAGGGCTTCCTCCCCGTTGGCGGCGGTGGCCACGACCTCAATGTCGTCCTCCAGTTCGAGGAGCGAGGCGAAGGCGCTGAGCACCATCGCCTGGTCCTCGGCGAGAACCACGCGAATCACTACCCACCCACCGGGATCGTGACGCGAAGTCTGGTCCCACGTCCCGTCGCCAACTCCATCGAGCCTCCGGCCGCGAGCACCCGCTCGCGCATCCCGCGCAGACCAGACCCCTCCGGAGCCCTGATTCCGACGCCGTCGTCGGTGACGAGGAGCGAGACCTCGCCGGGTCGGCCGTCGAGGCTGATGTGACACGACCGTGCATGGGCATGACGCACGACATTGGTGACCGCCTCCCGCAGCGCCAGAGCGAGCACCGTCTCGATCGAGGGAGCGAGATCCGTGCGCCGCTCCCCGTCGACGTTGGTCTCGACGCCGGCGGCGTCCAGGGTCTTGGATGCCTTGTCGATCTCGTCGCTCAAGTCGACCTGCTGCCATCCGGCGACCGTCTCCCGCAGATTTCCCAAGGTCTCCCGAGCGGTTGCCTCGATGGCGGCCGCCTCGTCTCTCGCCCGCTCCGGGTCGGTAACCGCCAGACGTTGCACCAGTTCGCTGCGCAACGTGACGGCGGTGAGCGCCTGGCCGACCAGGTCGTGGAGGTCTCGGGCGATCCGCTCCCGCTCGGTGATGGTTGCCAAGTACTGGACTCGCGCCCTTTCGGCCCTCAGCGAGTGGGCCTCTCTGCTCAGGTCGATCCCCTCCTGGACCGAGAAGCCGATCAACCAGGTGAGGGGGATGGCGGGGGCGTAGACGAGGAACAAGTAGGGCGGAGGAATCGGCGAAAGTGGCACTGTCAGCAGCGTGAGCAGGGTGATGGCGGCCAAACGCCACATCAGAACACGCCGGGGCACGAAACCAGCGGCGAGGGCAGCGGCATAGATCGGGATCACCCCCATGGCAGAGGTTCCCAGCCATGTCGCGATGACCCCCACTGCGAGCAGTGCCACCGCCGCTCCGGTGCGAAGCTGCCGATACATGCCTCCGACCAGGTAGATCACGGCGCTTACGACCACGGTGACTGCGGCCACTACCCAGTCGGCCGATGTGGCCGTGGGGTCGAAGACCGGGCCGAGAAAGACGAAGACAAGAAAGACCAGGTACAGCCAGTCGGGCAAGTGGGAGCGACGCTCCGACTTCCCCGACGTGGCTGGCTCCTGGTTCACGGTCGAGCTGAACGGTAGGCAAACGCCGCCGCTGCCGCACCGACCACCGCGGTCAGGCCGAGCACCACCAGGTGCCCCGCCCAGGGCCCACCTTCGATCTGGGCAGTCGCCAGTTGGGCGAGGTGGTAAGTGGGCAGAAGCTCGCCGATGGCAACCGCCCAGCGGGGCATGATCTCGTGGGGGAACCACAGTCCCGAAGCAACGACCATCGGCATCAGCACGGCGTTGAGGATGGCGGCCGAGGCATTGGTCCCCGCCCGTGCGCCGACCGCAAGGCTGAACAGCGCGAACGGCACGGCACCCAGCACCAGTACGAGGTAGACCCTGGCCAGCACTGCGATGTCGATGGACATCGAAGCGACCAGCACCGCGACGGTGGTCATCGCCAACAGCACGGCCACCGCGTAGGGGAGGGCAGCCATTACCTTGGCCACGAGGGTGACCCACAGGGGTGTCCCCGACACCCGCTTCACTCGCAGCCATCCTCGCTCCCGGGCGTCGGCGAGACCTATCCCGGGGCTCATCATCACCACGGCAAGGACGGCGAACGTCCCGAAGGGGGCGATGATGGCGGCGTCGGCCGACCCTTCAGCGCCGAACATGGCAGTGAACATGGCGTAGAACAAGACCGGCATCAGCACCGAGAAGAACAACGCAGTCGGCTCCCTCAGGATCGCCAACAGCTCGTCTCGGATTTCCAGTCGCAACATTCGGGGGTTCATGCGGCCACCTTCCTTCCAGGGTCGGTGAGCTCGAACAGCACCTCGTCCAAGGAGGGCATGGCCACCACCAAATCGGACAATTGCTCATCGAGGTCGAGAAGGAGGCGCACGACAGGCTCCGCCTCGATGGCCGTGATGAGGACCAGGCCATCCCGGGCAGTGGCATTGACCACCCCTTCGGCGGTTCGGATCGTCTCCACGGGGATGCCGGTGCGCGCAGTGATGCGGCGCCCTGGCAGGATCCGCTTCAACTCGTCGGGGGTGCCCTCGGCGACGACCACTCCTTCGTCTAGCACCACGACACGGTCGGCTACGGCCGACGCCTCCTCCACGATATGGGTGGTGAGGAGGATCCCGGCTCCCTGCCGACGTCGTTCCGCCAGCGTCTCCCAGAATGCGCGCCGGGCCGACACGTCGAGACCGACGGTGGGCTCGTCGAGTACCAGGAGGACGGGGTCGGCGACGAGACCCATAGCAAGCTGGAGTCGCTGCTGCTGGCCCCCGGACAGATCGGACGAACGGCGCTTGCGCAGCCCGCCCAGACCCATCTCGTCGAGCACCCTCTCCACGGCGGAGGGTTCGACACCGGCTCTTGCCGCCGCCCCGTCGACCACCTCGCCCACGGTGAGTGTGCGGGGGAATCCCACTTCCTGTTGCACGACGCCGACCCGTCGACGCACCGCTGCGTGCGCGGGGTCGCCACCGGCCACCGAGACCGTTCCCGACGTTGGCTTGATCAACGAAATGACCGAGCGGACCAGGGTCGTCTTGCCGGCGCCATTGGGTCCGAGCAGGGCGACGAACTCGCCCTCATCGACCGTGAGGCTCACCCCGCCGAGAGCAGGCTCGTCTTCATAGTTGTGTCTGAGGTCTTTGACCTCGAGTACTGCTGACAATGTTCTCTCCTTTCTCGACATGAGCGTGCCGGAAAGGGGGTGGAGGCGGTAGTGCCCGCAGTCATCAGTCCGGGATGACAGTTGTCATGGTCGGGTCAGTGAGGAGCTCGCCCCTATCGGCGGAGGAGCGCCGGTTCATCACCGCGGTGTTCGCCGTCGGACTTCACCAGGAGCAGCGTGCTCAGGACATGGTCACATTCCAGCGGGGATGGCGGGAGGAGTAGCCGCGATGTGGCACAGGCCGCGGCGTAGAGTTGATGGCGAGGAGATGGTGAGCTCGCCGAGGTTCCGGGTGTTTGGGCCTCTGAGTGTGGACTCGGACGATGGTCCTGTCGACCTGGGGCCTCCTAAGCAGCGGGCGGTCCTCGCCATCTTGCTGCTTCATGCCGACGAGATCGTTCCCACCGACCGGATCATCGACCTGGTGTGGGGGGAGAACCCGCCCCGGACTGCCGAGCATTCGGTCCAGATCTACATCTCGGAACTGCGCAAGGCTCTGTCGGGTGGGTCTCGGGCTGATGTCATCGCGACCAGACCTCCCGGATATGTGCTCCATGCGCCTCCTGACTCGGTGGACATCCTTTGGTTCCAGGGCCTGGTTCGTGAAGGCATGTCCGCCTTGCGAGCCGGTGATGTGGTGGAGGGGAAGTCCAAGCTGGAACAGGCTCTGGAGGCATGGACCGATGCGCCTCTGGCCGAGTTCACCTATGAGGAGTTCGCTCAGGGATACATACGCCGGCTGGGCGAGCTGAGGGCGGATGCTCTGGAGGCTCTGGCCGAGGTAAACCTCGATGAGGGAGACCTGGACAACGCACGCGATCTGGCTCGTCGGGCAATCGCAGGCGATCCGATGCGGGAGGGACCCCGTCGTATCGAGATGGTGGCTCTCTACCGCTCCGGCCGTCAGGCGGAAGCGCTCCGTCACTACGGGGACTATCAACAGCTTCTAGCCGAGGAGCTGGGCATTGAGCCTTCTGAGGATCTGCGTCGGCTCGAGGAGCGTGTTCTCCTGCAAGACCCATCGCTGGATCTTCAGGCCCCGACCCAGGCCTTGGGCAACCCCTACCGGGGCCTGCGCGCCTTCTCAGAGGAGGACGCCGAGGTCTATTTCGGGCGGGAGAGCCTGGTGGCCGAGGTGTTCGACAAGCTTGACAGCGGCTCGGGTTTTGTCTCCATCGTGGGTCCTTCGGGCTCGGGCAAGTCGAGTGCAGCCCAGGCAGGGGTGAGTCCGGAGCTTCGGAATCGGGGTGAGACCGTGGTCCTGTTCACCCCGGGTCCAAGACCGCTCTGGGAGCTGGCTCGAGCCATGGATCGGGCCGGGCTGGGCTCGGCGGCGACACTGTTGGGTCGTTTCGAGAGCGACTCGACCGCACTGGCCACGGCGGTCAGCCAGCCGGTGGTCTTGATCATCGACCAGTTCGAGGAGCTGTTCACCCTGGCAGCGGCGGACACCGCGGCTCGTTTCTCCGAGCTAGTGGCCACCGCCGTCGAGGAAAAGGGTGTTCCGCTGCGGGTGGTGGCCACGCTGCGAGCCGACTACTACGACAGGCCGCTTTCGATGTCCTCACTAGCCGGGGTGTTCTCCGATTCGGTCGTCAGCGTCAAGCCGATGACCGCCCAGGAGATCGAGCGGGCCGTGGTGCACCCGGCCCGGGCGGCGGGAGTGGAGGTGGAGCCTGCTCTGCTGGCACAGCTGGTGGCCGACATGAGCGGTAAGCCGGGAGCGCTGCCGCTCTTTCAGTTCACCCTCTTCGAATTGTTCGAACAGGCTTCGGACGGGCTCACCCTGAACGACTACCAGCGGTTGGGTGGCCTGCAGGGTGCTCTCACCCGCAGGGCCGACGAGCTTCTGGCTGAGCTGGGCGCCGAAGGCCGCGATCTGGTCGAGCAAATCATGGTTCGGATGATCCAAAAGGGTCGGGCCACCAGCACCTCCCGTCCGGTTCTACTGCGGGATCTGCTCGACCTCGATATCGACCGGGTGGCCCTACAGAGAGTCCTCGAGGCTTTCGGGTCACAAAGGCTGCTCACGTTCGACCGCGACGCCTCCGGAGGCGCGGTGGTGGAGATCGCCCACGATTATCTGATCACCGAATGGCCCCAGCTCGCGGCGTGGATCGAAGAACACTCCGAGGACCTCGATCGGCTCTACGCCCTGGATGCCGCCACCGAAGAGTGGCTAGGGGCCGACCGCTCAGAGGATTATCTGCTCCGCGGCGACCGGCTCAAAGGGTTCGAGGACTGGCGCATCTCGACCAGCCTCCGTCTCACGAAGAGTGAGTCAGCGTATTTGGATGCAGCGGCCGAGCTTCGGGGCCGCCCCGAGCGCCCACCAGACGTCATCCTCTGGACGCGGGGGGTTGATGGAGCTTTCGAGCAGCTGATTGGAGCCGGATTCGAGCGAGCAGTCGCCAAGCATGGAGCGAACGCGCGTTGGTATTACACGGTGGACGCAGCGCTGCGTCCATCCGGCGATATCGAGAGTCACCTCTCGAGGGGAACCGGCCTGGTTCTGCTGATCGCTCTTCTCTCCGATGCACCAGAAGCGCAGCGGTTGATCGATGACTACCCCCAAACCAAGTTCGCCTGGATCGATCAGCCCGCTCTACTCGAGGAAGCTAGAGACAACGAGATCTGCCTGGTGTCCCGTCACGACGAGATGGGGTTCCTCGCTGGTGTGGTCGCCGCTCACAAGACCAAGACTGGTCACGTCGGAATAGTCGTCGGAATCGACCTCCCATTCATGCGTCCATTTCACCAGGGGTTCCTACAGGGTGTGGACTACGTAGATGCAGACATCGAGGTTGGTGCCGTGTACCTGAGTCCGGGGGTCCCGTTCAGTTGGGACGGTTTCAACAGCGTGCACCTGGGCCGGCTTGGAGCCGAGGTTCTCGTCAGTGAGGGCGCCGACGTGGTATTCCATGCGGCGGGTGAGTCCGGCATCGGCGTGTTCTGGGCTGTCCACGCCGAGGCGGTGCGGTCGGGCCGCTCATTGTGGGTCATCGGCGTCGACAGGGATGAGCACCAGAGATTCGAGGAGTGGAAGTCTCTACCATGGGCGCCAGCCTTCCCTTTGGAGGGCTGGCAGCAACACACTCTCACCTCGATAGTCAAACGCCTGGACGTGGTGGTGGAAGAGGCGGTGGACAACTACCTCACCACCGGCGAGGTCGGTCAAATCGAGCTCTCGATAGCCAACGGCGGGATCGACTACGTGACAACGGGAGGGCATGTAGACGACATCAAGCCCATTCTGGAACAGGGAAAGAAGGACATCAGCAATGGGGGGATCAAGCTCTCGATGACGGGCCTCGACGGCGTCAGATACCTGATTGACCTGGTTGGTCCCTGACCAACCGGCGACGTCGGTCCGGACCTCGTCGTCGTAGTCACAGAACAGCACGATGACAGCGAGTCGAAGTCCCACGAGCAGGACGGAGAGGTCTACTTGACGACCGGCGCTCGGCGGCTCGGAAGTCACACGAGCGGTGACGTGGACCCGCCGACCGAGACAGCGATTGCTGCTGCAGCTGCTAGGACACGTTGGGTTGGAGACCTGTGGCTCCAGCCTCGAGGTCACCGATTGCCGGGAAGCCTCGACGGGTTCGGCGATAGGGTCGCAACCAAGACCCTGGGCTCCTTCTTCCACTGCTCATGACAGGCCTGGCCTTGGCGCCCAAGGCCAGGCCTGTCGGGCATTTCAGGGTGCCGGATACACCAGATCGTCGGCGGCCGCGTCAGCGGGCCAGATCAGTCGGATGGAACCCTCGATCCGCTGCATGAGCGGGTTGGGAACGGGGGCGCTCCCGTCATCGCGGAACGTTATGGGGCCGATGATGGTCATCAACCCGTCCGTCGCCGCAATGGCGTCCCGCACCGCCTCGTGGTCCAGGGTTCCCGCACGCTCGATGGCATCGGCCAGAATCTGGACCAGGGCGTACGCGCTGCCCACGACCGGATCGGCGGGCCGTCCGACCTCGTCGATGTGCCGCTGGTTCACTTCATCGGTTCCCGGATATCCGAGCCCGGGATGCCAAGGAGTGGACAGGACGACACCGTCTCCCGCCTGGCCGAGGTCATTCCACGTGGGCACGTCGGCGGCCCGCACCACCAGGTTAAAGGCAGGCTTGAAGCCAAGCTCGCCCATCTGCTGGTAGATGGCGAACCCGTCGGGGGGAGTGGGGAGGCTGAAGAGGGCCTGCACGTCGGCGGCCTGGGCCCTCAGGATGATGTCGGTGAAGTCTGTCGATCCGGGCGTATACGTCTCGTGCACCACTACCTCGTAGCCGAAGTTGGCGGCCTGCTCGGCCCACAGCGGCCCCAGTTCCTCACCCCAGTCGGTGGCCTCCTGAAAGATGCCCACCCGCAACGGGCGTTCCCCTTCCGGGAGGAGAGTGTTCAGCATCTCATAGACCGACGTTGCCATGTCTGGTGACTTGGGGAAGGGCGAGAAGAAGTAGCGATACCCCTGTTCGTGTAGCCCCTGCACGGAGGTGGCTGCCGCCAGATAGGGGATCCCGCTTCTCTCGGCGCTGGCGATCCCGGCGGCGACTACTGGAGTGGCGAAACCTCCGAGAAGGGCCACCACGCCCTCATTGACCAACTGCTCGGCGATGCTGGCCGTCTGGTTCGGGTCGGAGGCGTCGTCACGCAGGACCAGCTCCAGAGGCAGGTTGACTCCGAACTCCTCCACCCACACGCCGCCCGCATCGTTGATGGCATCGACCGCGTAGTTGTAGCCGCGCTCGATCTGCGCCCCTCCTCCAGCGAACGGACCGGTCAGGGGGACAACCGCACCGACCTTGATCGACTCCGGCGCCTCCACCGGCGCCGGGGTAGTGATGGTGGTGGTAGTGGTCTCGGCTGCCGTGCTGGTGGTTGTCTCCTCCGGCACCGTGGTAGTGGCGCCGCCGTTGCAGGCAGCGAGAACCATCGCCACCGCAGCCAGAACCGCCGTGTGTGCTATCCGTCTCATACCAGCTCCTTTCCGTTGCTTGGCGTTCTTTCCCAAGTGGTGGTGGGTGGGGCTCCTCGGCGCCACACCCGCCCCGCGAGATGCTGTGCCGCCTCCGTCAGACCGCCGGGAAGCAGGAGGACGACAACGATGAAGAGGACCCCGAAGATGAGAATGTGGAGCCCGCCGATATCGGCGGGAAGGAGGTCGCGACCGACCACGAAGAACACGGACCCGATCAGCGGACCGGCGATGGTGCCGAGGCCTCCGATGAACACGACGAGAATGGCCTCGAACGTCCACAGGACGCTGAAGGGAAAGCTCGGGTAGTAGCTGGCGGTGAAGTAGGCGAAGGCGGCCCCTGTGAGTGCCGCCAGGGCGGCGCTGACCACGAAGGCGATCATCTTGTGGGTGAGCGGATTCACCCCGCTTGCCCCGGCCGCCTCCTCATCGTCGCGGACCGCCATCATGCCCAGGCCCAACTTGCCGCCCTTGAGCCACATCGACACCGCCACCGCCACCACCAAGACGCCGAGGGTCATGAAGTAAGGCCCGGTGAAGCTGTAGGAGCGCAGTGCCTCGGCGGGGAGGGAGCTGATTCCCGGCCTCAGGTTGCCGATGGTGAGAAAGGCGGCCACGCCAAGGGCGAGCGTGCCAATCGCGAAGTAGAAGTCGCGGAACCGCAGCAGCGGCACGCCCACCAGAGCTGCCACGGCCACCGTCACCACCACCGCCACTGCCGTGGAAGCAGCCAACGACCAGCCACTCAGCCACAGCTCCCGGGTGATCTGCGCTCCCAGACCGAAGAATACGGCATGGCCGAGGCTGATCTGGCCGGCGAACCCCCCGAGGATGTTCCAACTGGTGGCGAGGGCGGCCAAGATCATGGTCTGGACGGCGATGGTCAGGAGGTGCTGGTTGGTGGGCCGCAGGCCGGTAGCCACGGCGACGACGACGACTATCGCCCACAGCACCCAGCCCCATGTCCTAGGCATGGGCCCTCCCGAAGAGGCCCTGCGGCCGCACGCTGAGGACGACGAGGAAAAGCACGAGGGCGGCGATCTCGCGGTACCGCCCGCCGAGCCACACCGCGGCCAGGCTCTCGGTGAGGCCGAGGAAGAGGCCGGCCACGATGATTCCCCTCATGCTCCCCAGCCCGGCCAGCACCACCACGATCAGCGCCTTGAGCGTCCATCCCAGGCCGATGCTGGGACTCACCGCGTACCCCAGGCTGATGAGCGAGCCCGCGACTGCCGCCAAACCGGCCGAGACGGCGAAGGCGATCAGGTAGATCCGGCCTACGTTCACTCCCGTGAGCGAGGCTCGCGCCCAATCCTCGGAGGTGGCGCGTAGAGCCGCCCCGAAGCGGGTGCGAGCGAGCAGCCACTCGAGGATGAGGGCGGCGGCGATGGCCACCAGCAGGCCCGTCAACCTCACGACCGGGACCCTGATCACTCCGATGGTTATGGCTGCGGAGGAGTAGGTGGTGGAGATGATCCGTTCGTCGCCTGTGAAGAGCCGGATCGCCAGTACTTGGAGCACCAGGACCAGCCCGAACGAGATGAGGAGCGAGTTCTTGATTCGGGGCCCGATGGCCAACCTGGTGACGTGGTGGAAGAGGGTGACGTAGAGGACCGCGCCGAAGACGAACATGACGATGAAGACGAGAGGGAGGGAGGCGATGGGGTCGAGGCCCCAGACGGTGAAACCGACAATGGCGGCGTAGCCCCCGAGCATCAGCAGCTCGCCATGGGCGACGTTCAAGACCTTCAGGACCCCGAAGGCGAGTGCCAGCCCGAGGGCCACCAGCCCGTACATGCCTCCGACGAGGAGCCCGGAGACGGCGCTCTGCAGCAGCAGCCTGGTCATAGGCTGAGGTATGCCTCTCGGACTCTCGGATCGGTGGCCAGCTGGGAACCAGGTCCGTCGGCGACGATCCTGCCCATCTCCATGATGTAGGCGTGGTCGGCTATCTCCAGAGTCATCTCGACGTGCTGTTCCACCATCAGCACCGACACGCCCCTCTCCCGGACCCTCGAGATCACCTGGAAGATGTTCTCGACAATGATGGGAGCAAGGCCCAGCGACGGCTCGTCGAGGATGAGGAGCCGGGGCTTGGCCATCAGGGCCTTGCCGATGGCCAGCATCTGCCGTTCTCCCCCGCTGAGGGTGCCCCCTCCTTGCGACCTCCGTTCGGCCAACACAGGGAAGATCTCGAATACTTCAGCCTTGGTGTCCTTGGCGGAGGTGCGGGCCCGGCGTGCGTAGGCGCCGATCTCCAGGTTCTCCTCCACGGTGAGAGAGTTGAAGGTGGCTCTCTCCTCGGGGATCATCACGATGCCCCGCTCAACCAGTTCGTGAGTGCGGACTCCGAGCAGCGGAGCACCCTCGAACGTGACGGCTCCGTTCCGGGCGGGGAGCAGCCCCATCAGCGCCTGGAGGGTGGTGGTCTTGCCGGCCCCGTTGTGCCCGAGGACGGCCACGATCGAGTCCTGGGGCACCTCGAAGGAGATGCCCCACACCACCTGCAGATCGCCATGGGCCACCTCGAGGTTCTCAACGGTCAGCATGGCGGGTCCCCAAGTAGGCCTCGATCACGGCAGGGTCGGCGACTACGTCGGCGACCGACCCTTCGGCCAGCTTCCGCCCGGCATCGAGAACCACCACCCGATGACAGGCGTCGGTGATGGCCTTGACGATGTGCTCGACCAGGATCACGGTGACGCCCGAGGCGTTTATCGACTTCACGAGGTCGACGGCGTCGGGGATCTCCTTGGTGGTGATCCCGGCCATGAACTCGTCGAGCAGTATCAGCTTTGGCCGGCCGGCGAGAGCCCTGCCCACCTCCAGCCATTTCCTCTCCATGATGGTGAACGACTCCGCTCTCACCCCGGCCTTGTGAGCGAGCCCGACACGATCCAAGACCTCCATGGCCCTGTCGATGGCGTCGTCGCTCCGCCGGGAACCGCTACCTCCGAAGAGCCCGCCGACCAACACATTCTCCAAGGCGCTGAGCAGTGGAAAGGGCCTGACCACCTGGAACGTCCTGGCGATCCCCTTGTGAGAGATCCGGTGAGGTCGCAGACCCGTGATGTCCTCCCCACTGAAGATCACCTTCCCTGCGTCGCAGCGCAGTGTGCCGGTGATCACGTTGAAGGCGGTGGACTTCCCTGACCCGTTGGGACCGATCATCCCGAGGATCTCTCCGGCTTCCACCTTGAACGACAACCCGTCTAGAGCTCGGAGCCCACCAAAGTTCTTGTCGACGTCTACGAGCTCGAGCATCGTGTCAACTCGGATGGATTGCGCGAGGCGACCAGGCTGCGGCTCATGTGGACGATTCGATCTCTGCAACAAGACGGGGCACCACCTCGTCTCGGAGACGGCGTTTGTCGATCTTCCCAACGCCGGTCTTGGGGAGATTCGCGACGAACTCGATGTGGTCGGGGACCTGCCAGGAGGCCAACTTCGAGGAGAGAAACTGGACGAGGTCGTTCGCGCTGGCATCGGTACCACGCCTGAGCACCACGAGGGCCACGGGGCGTTCCCCCCACCGCGCATCGGGCATGGCGACCACCGCCGCCTCGACCACGGCAGGATGCGCCGCGAGATGGCGCTCCAGCTCGACAGAGCTGATCCACTCGCCACCGGACTTGATGAGGTCTTTTGTCCGGTCCACAATCTCGAGCGTCCCGTCCGGGGAGACGCGACCGATGTCACCGGTGCGAAGCCACCCGTCGACGAAGCGCTCCTCGTTCGCATCGTCCTCGGGGATCAAGTAGGCAGCGGCGATCCAGGGCCCTCTCACCTGGATCTCACCGACGGTCTCACCGTCCCAGGGGAGGACGGACCCGTCGTCCGACACGATGCGCATCTCCACGGTGGGTGCAGGAACCCCTTGCTTGGCACCGTGCTCGACGTCGTCGGTGTGCGCTCGGATCCAATTTCCCGTCCCGCTCGGCGACATCTCGGTCATGCCCCAGCCATGGAAGAAGTCGATACCCCTGTCGGTGTAACGCTCGATGAGTGTGGGAGCTGCCTCGGCCCCACCACACAGGATGCGCTCGACCGAAGAGAGGTCGAAGTCGCCGGAGGCGAATACCGAGTCCATCTGCACCCAGAAGGTGGGGATCCCTGCCAAGACGGTGGGTCGCTCCGACTGGATCAATGAGGCCGTCGCCGTGGGGCTGGTGTCAGCCCCGGCGAATACGAGAGACGCGGGAGCCAGACCCGCTGTATAGGGCAGGCCCCAGCAGTTGACGTGGAACATCGGGGTCAAGGGCAAGATGACATCGCCACGTCTGACGGCATGTCCGTCCACCATGAGCTCTCCCATCGAGTGGAGGACAACCGATCTGTGGGAGTACACGACGGCCTTGGGTCGACCGGTGGTCCCGCTGGTGAAGCAGATCGAGGCGGCATCCTGCTCGTCGATCGCTGCCGGCTCGGCAGGGCTCTCGCTCCCGATGAGTTCCTCGTATCCGGGATCGGAGTCGAATGCGGGATCGACCTCGCCACCGTCCTCCATCACCACGAAGGTCTTGATGTCGAGACGACCGCGAAGGGGCGCGAGCACCGAGGTCAACGAGCCGTCGACGAAGATCACCTCGTCGTCGGCATGACCGACTACATACGAGACGACGTCAGGGAGGAGCCGGACGTTGATGGTGTGAAGGACGCGACCAGCGCAGGGAACTCCGTAGTAGAGCTCGAGATGACGGTGACTGTTCCAGGCGAAACTGCCCACCGATGCACCCCGAGGTACGCCGAGCGTGTCGAGCGCGGCCGCGAGGCGGAGAGCGCGGTCTGTGATGTCAGCCCAGGTTCTGCGGTCGACGCCCGCCGGGGTGGCCGACACCACCTTCATGGATTGCCCCAGGGTGGCCGCGCGCTGCAGGATCATCGGGATCGAGAGCGGGACGTCCTGCATGAGGCCCCTCATGTGCATCTGGCTCCGAGCTCGCTAGCGGATGCCAAATATATCAGGTAGCTTGATACTGTGACAGCGGAAACGCCAAGAATCGACGAAGTGGTCGCCATCGATTTCCACGTCCACGTCGAGCTGGGACCGGAAGGCGAAGACCATCTCAGCCCGCAGCTGCGCCGGGCCGCCATGCGCTACTTCAAGGGCGACCCGACGCTGCCGACCGTCGACGAGATCGCGGCCTACTACCGGGAACGAAGACTCCTGGCAGTGATATTCACAGTCGACTCGTCCCTGACCACTGGACAGCCCCGCATCCCCAACTCGTTCGTCATCGAGAAGGCCAAGGAGCACTCGGACGTTCTGATTCCCTTCGCCAGCATCGACCCCCGGCGCGAGCAGGAAGGCGTCGCCGAAGCGAAGGAACTGTTCGAAGAAGGCACGGTCCGTGGCTTCAAGTTTCATCCCAACATCCAGATGTTCAACCCGAATGACCGTGTCGCCTACCCGCTGTACGAGCTGATAGAAGACGCCGGAGCCGTTGCGTTGTTCCATACCGGGCACAGCGGTATCGGCGCAGGGCTGCCGGGTGGAGGAGGTATTCGCCTCAAGTACGGGAACCCGATGGCCATCGACGACGTCGCCGTCGACTTTCCGCACATGTCGATCGTCATGGCCCATCCTTCTTTTCCCTGGCAAGACGAGGCCTTGTCGATCGCCATGCACAAGCCCCAGGTATCGATCGATCTCTCAGGATGGAGCCCCAAGCGCTTTCCACCGTCTCTCGTGACCGCCATGAGCAGGAGCCTCAGCAGGCAAACCCTCTTCGGCTCCGACTACCCGCTCATCACACCGGATCGCTGGCTTCAGGACTTTGCTGAGATCGATCTGGAGTCTTCCGTCCGGACGACGATCCTCAAGGAGAACGCGGCCCGACTCCTCGGTCTTTGCTGACTCAATTGGGTGCGGGGAAGTCCCGTAGATTGCGGGCTGACTGCCGGAGTATGGTGATGATCTCGGCTCGTTGTCCCGGTGCAACTCCAGCCAGCATGACCTCCTCCATCTCATCCACCGCCACATTGCACCGCTCGAGCAGGTCGCGGCCACTGCCGGTGAGATGAGTGTGACGCATTGACCGGTGCGACTCCGACGAAGCTCTTTCCAGGAGGCCCCTTTGCTCCAGCGAGGTGATCATCTCGTGCATGGCCTGCGGGGAGACGAAGGATCGACGTGCCAGTTCGGCGTTGGAGTAGCCATCGCGACGGCTGATGAGACTGAGGGCGGTGTACTCGGCGACGGTCAGCCCGAAAGGTCGAAGGACGGCCCCCAGGCTGCGGCGAACGCTACGGTCGAGCAGTCCCACCGCATAGCTGAAGCGGGGTCCTTCGAGCTGCTCTCTCCCTTCAACGGTGTCGTCGGCGGGCCTCTTCTGGGTCGCGCGATCGCTCATGCCGAGAAGTGGTGACGGAGAACGGCCCGAGCAACGCATGCCGGCCGCTCCTGGCCTTCAACATGGAAGACGCAGTCGATGCTCACTTGCACTCCTGAGTCGACATCTCTTGCCTCGGCGAGGGTGGCCGTCATCCGGACCCGGGAGCCAGAGGGCACTGGAGCGGGAAATCGCACCTTCTCGAGACCGTAGTTGATCGAAGAGGACCGATTCTCGACTTCCAAGATCTCTTCGAGGAGAGGCACCAGGAGCGAAAGCGTCAAGTACCCATGGGCGATCGTCGTTCCAAACGGTCCTGATGTGGCCCGTTCGGGATCAGTATGGATCCATTGGTGGTCACCCGTCAGGTCGGCAAACGCGTCGATGTGGCCCTGCGTCACCTCAAACCATCCCGAAGTCCCGATCTCATTGCCGACGAGAGCGTGGATGTCCTCTGGGCTTCGGACAATGACACTCATCTCGTGGCGTCCGGCAATGCGATCCCGTAGCTTTGGGTCATCGGCCCGAGCTGACGGACGAACTCGGCAGCGATGCCATCTGCATCCCACCCCCCGTCACGGAAAACCGTCGCAACCTCGGTTGGATAGCTCCACAGGGCGAGACGATCGCCTCCCAGGCCGATGGTCTGACCGGTGATGTGCTCACTCTCGTCGGAAACCAGGAACACGACCAGGGGCGCAACATCATCGACAGCACCCATGGCGTGGTCTCGTCGCATCCAGTCGGGAAGGAGTGTTCCGTTCTGCTCCCACGCCTCGATGTGCTCGGCATACGTAGGGATGGTCTTCGTCATCGCCGTCGCGGCTGTGGGAATGATGCAGTTGACCGTCACCTGCGCGCGTGCCAGCTCCATCGCCCACGTCCGGGCCATTGCTGTGATGCCCGCTTTGCATGCCGCATAGTTCGATTGCCCGAAGTTCCCGTGTTGTCCAGCAGGTGAGCCGACGAGGATGAGCCGACCTCCACGTTCCGCCTCGCGGAAATAGACGGCGGCACTCCGCGCACAGGTGAAGGTTCCGCGCAGATGTACCTCCACGACCTGATCGAAGTCCTCGTCTGTCATTTTCCAGAGGACACGATCGCGGATCACCCCTGCGTTGGTGATCATGGCGTCGAGTTGGCCGAAGTTGTCGAGCGCAGTCCGGACGAGCTCATCGGCGGTCTCGTTGCTGCCAACCGGACCAACGTGCACGGCGACCACGCCACCGTCGGACTCGATGGCTTGCGCCCCGTGTCGAGCCGAATCCTCGTCCACATCATTGAGGACGACCGACGCACCAGCTGCGGCTAGAGCCCGGGCATAGGCGAAACCCAAGCCGCGACCGGCGCCGGTGACGACCGCCACTTTGTTCGTCAGTTTCGTAGCGACCTCCGTTCCAAGGAGGGAATGATATCAAGCTACCTGATACTCGCAACAGTCGCAGCGACAGCCCGGGAGCGGTTCGCTGACGCCACACTCTGCCTGCGGTTATTCGACATCGGGGTGGAGCGAATCGACCACGGGGTCAACTCACTCGACGACGAAGGGCTCACCGAGGAAATCGTCAAGCGGGGGATGGACTGACCGTGTGTCCGATCTCCAACATCCGGGTGGTGCAGAACAGCAAGGCGGCACAGATCAAGACGATGCTCGACCAGGAGATGCTGGTAACGGTCAATTCCGACGACCCGGCCTACTTCCAGGGTTACATCACCGACAACCTCGAGACCGCCCAATCGGAAGCGGGGCTTACCAAAGAGGAGGTGGCGCGATTGATCCGCAATGCCTTCACGATCTCCTGGGCACGCGATGAATCAAAGGCGATGCACCTTCGGCGGTTGGACGATTACGTGGCCGCCGATGCGCGAAGAGGAGGCAGCGATCGAACTGGCTCAACGACGTCGAGTTCGGCAGCGAATATGTACTCCTCCGCAAGAACGCGACCAGGACCGCAGACGTAGGTGGATGGTGGCTGGAAAAACAAAGCTGGGCATGTGATCACCATCCCATCCCGCTATGTCATCCAACCGGGAGGTGAACTGAGGATGTGCTCCTGACCGGGAGACAACACTGCCATGAGCTACTACGAAGCAGGTGCCAAGGACTGCGATGCAGCCCATCAACGGCGCTCTCGACGTGGTTTCTCCAATCTGTTGGATTCCCCTGTGCAGGTCGATTGACCTCGTCAAGGCCGGCATCGGACCGGAAGTCACGGACGAGCTGGCGATTTCTCTCGCTGCGAGCCAGAAGGTGGGACCGCGGATCCCGGGGAAAGGCGGTGGCGTACCACATACCAGAACGGGGCGAGCAGGCCCAAGAACGTGATGGTGTTGTAGAAGAAGTGCAGCACCGTGTCAGTTGTTCCCAGCGCAACATCCAGGATGCCTGGGCAAGGGCAGCCGCTATTGGCGATCACCCGGCTGATGATCACGATGTGTTCGATCCCGTGCCAGGTCTGCAGACCCACTCCGGCTATCAGGAATGCCCACAACGCCCAATGCGGCACCACTGTGGGCGTGGCTCGCCAGAGCGGTCGCAGCAGCACGTAGAAGCCAGCGAGGTAGGTGACGTTGAAAACGAGATGCAGCCACTCCTCGGTGCCCTGGAATTCGAATACCATCCCTAGGAGGCCAAGGGCGTCGTCGTCGGGAACGGCGAGAATGAAGACCTGGATCAACTGGAGGATGTGCTCGAAGACGTGGACGGCCTGCACGACGACCACAACCGCAAAGAAGTAGAACAACCGCTGAGAGAGCGTGCCAGCAGCCGCTGTGACCCTGCTTGGTTTACCCGACATCGCTTCCTCTCTTTCTTGACTCTGACACGAGCTCCGGGAAGTCTGAGTAGGGGATTCTCTTGTCTGCGAGCCCTCGCATGAAGTCTGTGGTGCCGAGGAGTCGCAACACCGAACGCATGATCCTCTCGGAGAAGTGCTCGGTCATCAGGAGCGGACGAACAGGCCGCGAGTTGAGGATGACGTCTGACCGACCACGAATCATTGCCTTTATCGCCTGACGGGCAACACTTGAGGTCTGGTTGGCGCCGAAGTACCAGGGCGGTGCGGTCCGATAGGCCACATACATGCCCTCATCGACCATGAACCCAGGAGACGCCACGGTGATGATCACCCCAGTACCCCGCAATTCCTCTCTGGCGGCACGAGAAAAGGCGATCAACCCCGCCTTGGTGGCGGAGTATTCGGCGATGAACGGCAGCCCTACCTTGCCCGCCAAGGATGCGATGTTGAGGACGGCGCCGCGGCCGCGCTGCACCATTCCCGGAACGAACAGCCGGGTCAGCTCTATCGGAGCCTCGAGGTTGGTCGCCACGATTCGGTGAGGGTCCTCGTCGACGAACTGCGTTGCTCTCACGATGCCGGCGCAGTTGACCAAGATGTCGGAGGGACCAACCCGTCGCTCTGTTAGCTCGAGAATCTCGTTCCGATCGGCCGCGTTAGTCACATCGGCGGCGATAGGTAAGCAAGAGACCCCCACCTCAGTCTCAATCCTCGCCGCGGTCGCCGTCAGCGTCGCTGCCGTACGGGCAACAAGCACGAGCCGGCATCCGCGGCGTGCCAGCACATCGGCGATCTCCCTCCCCAATCCCCGGGACCCTCCAGTAACAACAGCGATTGATCCGGATAGATCCCCGTCGACCTTTGCCACTGCTTCTTCCCTTCCTTCCGCGCTGTCTGTCTTGCGATTGGTGGGTCTGTGGCGCGTCTCAAGACACGTTCGTTGAACAAGGTCAACGCGAGATCAATACGATTGCGGGTGTGGAACTGAGGCTCTTTGGCGCAGTTCGTGCGTTGCGTGGAGACGACGAGCTCAACCTGGGCAGCGTCGGCCAGAAAGCTCTAATTGCGCTGCTCGCGCTCCATGCCGGCCGGGCCGTCACAGTCGATCGGCTTGTCGAGTTGCTCTGGGAAGATGCGCCTCCCGATCAAGCGGTCCACACCATCCGGGTGTACATCTCTCTGTTGCGGCGGATTCTCGAAACTGACCCCACCCGGCCAGCCCTCCTCCTCACCGAAGAGGGTGGTTATCGGCTGGCCATCGACCACGCCGACGTCGATGTCTTGTGCTTCGAACAGCTCGCTAGCCGGACTCGGACGGCGGCAGAAAAAGGCGACCACGCCGAAACCATCGAGTTCGCCGAGGCAGCGCTTGAGCTCTGGGGAGAGGAACCGTTGACCGAATTTCAACGACAGCTGTTCGCAGAGACTGTTCGTCGCCGATTAGCCCTGATGTGGTCGCAACTGGTTGAGCAGTGGGCCCATGCCCGCTTGGAAATGGGAACGGCCGGGGCTGTCGTCGATCGGCTGCGGGAGCTTCTTGCAGCCGATCCCTACCGGGAGCAGGCCTGGCAGCTGCTGGCTCTTGCCCTTTATCGAGAGGGCCGACAGACAGAGGCGCTCAAAACTCTGCGTGAGGCGGCGACGGTGCTTGGCGAACTTGGCCTCGAGGTCGGGCCCGGGCTTCGGGAGCTGGAAGATGCCATCTTCCAGCACGATCCGGCCCTCTTGGTTGCACCGAGGCCGGGCCTTCACAATCTGCCGCTACCGCTCAATCGATTCGTGGGCCGTCATAAAGAGGCCGAGCACCTCATCAAGCTCCTGGACCGGTATCGGCTGGTGACCCTGACCGGTCCGGGTGGATCCGGGAAAACCCGTTTGGCGATCGAAATGACACACACCCAGGTGGGTAGACACGCGGATGGAGTTTGGATTGTGGACCTCGCCCCCGTCGACAACGACCAGCTCCTCCCCGCGATTTTCGAGACCCTCGGCGCTCCGCTCCAGGTCGGAAGTCAGGATCTCGGCGATCTGGCTCGCCACCTTCGAAATCGGCACATGCTTCTGGTCCTCGATAACGCCGAACACTTGGTGGATGGGGTCGCCCAGCTCGCTGCCACCGTCCTCCAGCGGTGCCCTGGGTTACGAATCCTGGCCACGAGTCGAGAGTCGCTCCAGGTGGCTGGAGAGGCGGTATACCAGATCCCGCCTCTGGACCTGCCTGATCCAAAAGCGCCTGGGGATGAGGATGTGGCGAACTCCGACGCGGTCGCACTGTTCCTCGACCGGGCAAGCTCAGCCGGGATCCAGGTGGAGCGCGACGAAGCAACACTCCATCAAGTGGCTGCCATCGTCCACCGCCTCGATGGCATCCCTCTCGCCATCGAACTCGCTGCACCCAGGCTGGCCATGCTCCCGATCAGCGAGCTGGCGAGCCGCATCGACGACGTGTTCGCAGCTCTTGGCAGGGGTCCGCGAACTGCTCTTCCCAGGCATCGAACCCTTCGAGCTGCCTTCGACTGGAGCTACCAGACGTTGACCCGGGACGAGCAGCAGGCGTTCGAAGCCCTGTCGCTGGTGCGAGGCGAATTTGACCTGGCGGCGGCCTGTTCCGTCATCGGCTCCGACGACGCCGATCGCCTCGTCGGGGAGCTGGTCGCCAAGTCGATGCTCACGCGGATCACCGGTCCGGAACCGAGGTACCGCGTGCTCGAGCCGCTTCGCCAATTCGGAGCTGAGCGGCTCGCCGGAGCCCCGCTTCTGGAGGCTGTGGACCGCCGCGACCGCCACTTCCTACGGGTCGCCGAGGAGCTCTCCGGTACTCGCACCGCAGATGATCCCGTGATGCAAGCCATGTTCGCGAAACAACGCCTCCACCTCGAAGCAACCCTGGACCATCTGCTCGCTCAGGCTCGGGTAGACGACGCAGCAGCGATGGCCACCGGCTTGACGGCCTACTGGTTGCGACTGGGTTTCTACGATCAGGGCGGGAGGCTCATCGAGCGGGTGTTAGCGTCGTCCAGCCCCCCAGCCGACGATGTCCGCAACGAGCTCCTACTTGGCCTCGCGTGGCTCCTGGTTCACCGGGGCGATTACGCGGAGGGCGAGAGAATCATCTCGATCGCTGCCATCAGCGGCTTCGACATCGAGGATCTGAATTGGAGCAACCTCAAGGGCTCGCTCAAGGCTGAGAAGGGCGACATGCGGAGCGCCCAGGCCCACCTCGTGCGGGGGACCGAACTGGCGCAGCAGCAACAGTCAAGCGTGCTACCCGCGCTTTTCATCAATCTGTCGGCGGTCACCGCCTGGATGGGTGAAGTCGAGCGCTCTGCCGGATATGCCTCGGACGCGTCGACTGCAGCCGAACAAATGTGGCCAATCCAGCCGGAAGCGCTGCTCCGTACAATTGAGGGAATCCAGGCTCGGATGGTCGGCGACCTGGATCGCGCCGACAGCCGTTTGGAGGCGGCAGCAGACACGCTTCGCGTCGCACGATCGAACCTCCACTTGGGTATGACCCTCGTGGAACACGCTTTCGTCTCCCTCGAGAGAGGCGACCTAGCGCGAGCGCGTGAACTGACTGAAGAGGCCTTGACGGTGGCTGTCCACCCCGAGCGGGGGCCCGCCTACACGAGAATGCGTTGCAAGCAGATCTTGGCCCGTGTCGCCTGGGAGGGCGGTGACTTCGCATTGGCTCGGCAATTCATGGCCGAAATCGTCGAAGGGCCAGGAGCAGCGAACACGCCAGCTGGTCTCGCCGAAACTGGAGATCTCGCCGCCGAGATGGCTATCACAGAACGACAAGCCCTGAGAGCATCGGCGCTCTTGGAAGCCACCTCAAAACTACGCCAACAAATTGGACTGGCCCGCGACGCACACCAGGCAGAGTGGCACCGGCGTCTCCAGTCGCGTCTCCCCAAACCGCCGGACATCGACACAGACCGTCTCGCAGACATGATCCTGGAACTTCTCCACGAGGAGGGGCGGTGAGGCCGGCGTCGCCTCCTTCCGCACGGTGTCACTCGGGGTGTCTTCGTCGTGGCGGCGAATCCAGAGCTGCCACGCATCACATTCATCGCGGCCCCTCGGGGCATGGCTCGGATTGGATCACCCGCGTGGTTCAACCTCCCGGAGGAGTCTCACGACGGCCGGAATGTTCTGTGTCGGCATGGTGCACAGCTGTGAGGGATCGATCCGGTGGTAGTGATGACTCAGTCGATCGCGCACTTTCGCCATGTCGGACCAAGGGATCTCGGGGTAGGTGTCGGTGACATCGGACGACATCGCCTTGGATGCCTCACCGATGATCTCGAGACACCGTTCGACAGCGCGACGCAACACGATGTCGGTGTCGAATGCCTCATGTCCACGCTGGGTAATCGCGGCGATCTCGTCGGCCGCCATGTTCATGTCGGCCAGGCGGTGGGCGTCGGATCGGCTCCCAGCGTGACGGCGTCGCTTCGGATCTCGTCGTCTCGTTCGAGAAGTGCTCCGAGCGAGATGACGTCGACATCGACGCCCAGGAGGTCACAGAGCGCCTCCTCGAGATCAGATCCAGAAGTGAGCTCCCAGGCTCGAACTCGACGAGGAAGTCGATGTCACTGTCGACCGTTGCCTCGCCGCCCCGGCGCGACCGAACCGAACACCGCGATCGAACAGGCGTTGTACGGCTCCAACAACGCCCGAATCTCGGCTCGGTGAACCTCGATCAGTGAGTTGAGAGCTATCGAACGGCCTGCCATACCCAGCTTGTACGGTCGGTCGCCCGCATGGCCCCAGGTTTCGAGACGCGCGATGGATGCGCGATGAACACCCTCTCAAACCAGCGGACCGCCCCGAAGGGCGGCCCTGACCTGGTGTTTCTCTTGTCGGGACGGTGGGACTTGAACCCACGACCTCAGCGTCCCGAACGCTGCGCGCTACCAAGCTGCGC
>CAZCRP010000001.1:0-60513 GCA_964501055.1 uncultured Acidimicrobiaceae bacterium | reverse complement strand
GGACGCGGGCCGCATCGTCCTGGAGCCGGCCCGCGCGGAGCCTTCCTCGAGGGTTACGCACCTGACCTACACCATCCGGGAGCGCTAACTGCACGAACTCACCTCCGCCAAACCCCAGTGCGCGCATGTCGCGACGAGGCGTTGAAACTCAGCGGCGTCGAGCACGGTCGCCGTGTGAACAGCCGCCGAGACCTCGTGTCGGTAGATCCCGACCCGTGCTTCGGCGATTCGCGGGCCGACCGGTGACCGGACTCGCTCTATTCATGCGTCGGGGAGGCAGCGGTTGGATCACGTTTTCCATTGAGGTGGGGACGATGATGACGATCCGCCTATACGCCCGGTAGGTCTCGCCGCCCTTTTTCGAAGAGCCCCCCTTGATAGGCGAGGACGATGGCTTGGACCCGGTCGCGTAGATGGAGCTTTTGCAGGATGTGGGTCATATGCGTCTTGACCGTGGTTTCGCTGATGAAGAGCTCCTCACCGATCTCGGCGTTGGAGAGACCGCGAGCCGTCAGGCGAAAGACGTCCATCTCTCGGTCGGTGAGGTCATTGAACCCCGTCGGCACGGCGATCCGAGGACGCTGAGTGAACTGTTCGATCACACGCTTGGTCACCGCCGGCGAGAGGAGCGCGTCCCCGCGGGCGACGGTTCTAATGGCGGAAATGGGCTGTTCGGGTGGGTCGTCCTTGAGGACGAAACCGCTGGCGCCTGCACGCAGTGCCTTGTAGATGTACTCGTCGAGGTCGAAAGTCGTCAGGACCAGCACCCGGACGGCCTCGTCGGCGGCGAGGATACGTTGGGTCGCCTCGAGCCCGTCGAGCTCGGGCATGCGTATGTCCATCAGGACGACTGTGGGCCGCAGACGCAGCGTCTGCGCGACCGCCTCACGCCCATTGCTTGCTTCGGCGACGACTTCGATGTCGGGCTCGCCGGCCAACAGCATGCGAAAGCCAGCTCTGACCATCGACTGGTCGTCAGCGACTATCACGCGGATCGTCACCGTGGGTATCCCCGGATCGGCAATCGAACATTGAGCCGGAAGCCCCCGTTGGGACCTGGGCCGGTTGTCATCTCCCCTCCATAGATCTTGACCCGTTCCCGGATGCCCGTGATACCGCGGCCGAGCCCGTCGCTAGTCGTTGGACCGACTCCGTCGTCCACCACCTCGATCTCGAGGTCGTTCGGCGTGTGCCACACGGTGACGTCCGCGACGCTGGCTCTGGCGTGCTTGAGGCAGTTGGTGAGTCCTTCTTGCACAATCCGATAGGCCGACAAGTCGATGGCGCGGGGAAGTACAGTCGGCTCCCCTTGACGATGCACCCTCACGCGGAGACCGGCGAGCCGGACCTCCTCTGTCAGGGTGTCGAGCAGGTCGAGACCTGGCTGGGGGGAGAGTTCCACGCTCTGGCCGTCGTCGTGTATCACCCCGAGTAGCCGGCGCATCTCGGTGAGGGCTGACCGCCCGGTGTCCTCAACCGTCTCGAGGGCTTCCTTGTCTTCCCGCATCGTGCCGGGGAGCCGGTGGCGCACTGCACCGACCTGGAGGACCATGACGCTCACAGCGTGCGCCACGACGTCGTGAAGCTCGCGGGTGATCCGAGATCGTTCCTCAGCCACCGCGATACGGGCGGCGGACTCGCGGTCCCGCTCGGCGGCAATGGCCCGTTGCTCCGCCTCATCGATCCGGTCGGCCCGAGCCCGGAGCGCGAACCCGGCGAGCCAGGCGATGGCAAAGGTGGCAGGGATCGTCACGAAGTCTGACGTGGCCCGCGACGGGTCGTTGTAGACCACGACTGCAGCGCCGATCAGCAAGACGATCAAGCCAGTTCGGGCGCGGGCCGGTTCAGGGAGATTGCCGAGCAAATAGGCGGCGATGACACCGGTGACGTAGACACTGAAGGTCGTTACGGCCAGTCTTCCCTCAACGAAGGAGATGCCCGCCCCGATGAGCCAGACCATGGCTGGAGCCATGAACGGAAACCAGCGACGGGCGAACAGGGGGAGCACGATGGCGACCATCCCGGAGACGATCACCCATTGGGGTACGGACACGCCCACTTCGGCATCCGCACTGGTCACCTCGAAGACGCCCTCGAGAATGACCACGCCCAGGACCAGGTCGAATCCGTACCGCCTCAGGAAGACGCCCATGGTCTGCACACACGCAACGTAACTCGCGGGTTTCCCCGCTCGCCTCCTACCTAGGTATGAGCATGAATCGTCGCCGGATCTGAGACGGAAAGCGTCTAAGGAAGGATGCCACTCCGGCAGCGCACTCGTACGTTCGCCTCATCCGACAAGCACATGAGGAGGACGAAATGACACATGACATACGCCGGCGGCCGTCGCAGCAGACGATCAATGGCGAGCGGGCCGTCGAAATCCCCCAATACTCGATCAGCTGGATCCTGGCAGTGTGGGCCGTGGCAACTGCTCCGATGGCAATCTTGGCGTGGCTGGTTGCCCCGAGATTGGCCTCGATTATCGATGGGCCTGCCCCGCTGGCGCAAGCACTGCTCATCTTGCTCGCCATAGGGCTCATCTGGCAGTTCGTGATGGTCGTCTGGCTGGTGTGGCGGGAGCAGGGCAGTCTGAGATGGCGAGTGGTACGCGACGCACTCTGGCTTCGCTCACCGAAGAGCCCACGCACCAACCAAGTCGGCGGGCGCGTCTGGTTGGTCTTGATCCCCTTGGCGGTGCTGTTCTTCGCCGAGCAATTCATACCGACATTCACGCCGGTGGCGGGTCGGGACTTCGGGGCCTTTCTCTCATCACCCGCTGGGGAGGCTTTCTTCCACGGCGCTTGGGGGTGGTACGGACTGGTGATCGTCCTGTGGATCTTCAACACCGTGCTCGGAGAAGAACTCTTGTTCCGTGGTCTATTGCTCCCCCGTATGAACGGAGCTTTCGGTCGGGCCGACTGGGTGGTCAACGGCTTTCTGTTCGCCGCCTATCACCTGCATATGCCCTGGGCCATTCCCGCCGTCCTGGCCGACGCCCTGGTGTTGGCCTACCCGACCAAGCGCTACCAGAGCGCCTGGCTCGGCATTGCGGTCCACTCGGCACAAAGTCTCTTCCTGGCAATGGCGGTACTGACCCTGGTCCTCTGAGAGTGACCGGAGGGCCTGCAAGGTTCCCTGCGCTCTTGGCGAGCGCGGCCATCCCCGGGGTTTGGCCTCCCTTAGAGCACGAAGGGCGTCTCCTCTACGACGGCGGCGTTGTCGCCAACTTTCCACTGCGTCAAGCCCAAGACATGGACGCCCGTTCGCTGGTGGTGCTCGACTGCGCCTTCGCCGGCCGTATTCCAGCGACGCCCGAGACAATCGCCGAGGTGCTGTTCTCTACCGGGCTCGTGACCATGAGGGCTCAAGCCGTTCTCGAAGCGCCGCTGGTTGCCGCCACACTCCCCGTCGTATACCTCCCAGGACCCGACCCACGGCCCATGTCGACACTCGAATTCGATCACACTCCCGAGCTCATCGAGGCCTCCTACGAAGTGGCCCGATCGTTCCTCCAACAACTCGACATCACCGGCCCAGGTCTGTACGGGTCACCGTTGGTCTACAGGCACGCATGTCTCGCTGGCTCGCACGATGGACGCACGACGAGAGCGGTACCACTCAACTCGCGTTCGCACCGATAAAGGCGAGACTCACCCGATCGCCGAAGGGTGCCGCAGGGTCCTAGCGGTCCGTTCGATTCTCACGAGCATCGCGGCTGACGGAGTGACCTTGCCGCTCAGGTAGGTGCTGAGTCGGGAACCACTTGTTCCCACGAGCCGCGCGAACTCGCGGTTGGTGAGCCCGGAGCGGTTGACAGCGTCGCGGACCCGGGTTGCCACCTCGGCTCGATCTGTTTGCTCAACATCGACGCGGGCGTTCTCGATGGCGAGGGCGAACAGTGTGCTCACACCGTCGGGCTCGCGGTAGGAGAGATATTGCTCGACACGGCGTGCCACCCGTCCCCATGGGGATCGACGCAGCTCGGCAAAGATCGGCTGCCAGTCGCCTACAAGCCCCCGATCGATCACTGTGACGAGCGCCTCGTAGGGCCAGGTGCGGACGTCATCCTCCGGCGACGCGTCGACGTTACGGAACTCGACCGGCATCAGACCGCTCCGCCCAATCGAAGCGCCAGTGCGTGACAGACTTCGACGACATCGTCCCATCGGTGATATCGCAACGCGAGGCCCTTGTAACGGGGCAGTTCGCTGATCACCTCGGTATCCCGTGGCTTCGGATCGGCAAGTGCAATCACGAGCGAGGTGAGGACCGATCCCGGCTCGCCCGACCGATCCACGTAGTAGGCATCGATGTCGGAGAGGATCTCGACCGCGGTGTCGAGTCCGAGATGCTCAGCAAGCGCGACGACGTCGAGGTAGTCACGGACCACGTTTCGCTGAACGACGAGAAACGCCTTGACGCGTAACGCCTCCGGTGCAGTGGGCGCTACGACCACTGCATCTTCACCCACGGCGACCTCACAGGTTTCCAGGGGTCGTACCCGACGCATCTGGCGGAGGCCAGCCTCAACACCCCAGAGGCTGCCCATGATGGTGAACGGGGGCTTCGAAGCCCGTACGGATGTCGCCCACCCCTCGGCTGCCTCAACGGCTTCCAGCACCGCTTCATACCGATCCACCAGATCAGCCAGGACGTGATCGTGGTCGAATGAGTCGCGGTGACCGGCGTGGAGCGCCGCGGCCGAGCCTCCGACCAGGACTGCGTCGGGCACGACCTCCTGCAGTCGGGCAGCGGATGCCAGAACCCGCTTCATAGTCGAACTCACCTCAGTCACTAGATTATCATATCCGATAACTCATCCACCGTCCAGTCATGGCGACGAAGTCACCTGGGAAGCCACACATCTCGGCATCGCTGGAGGCTCATTCCCGCATCACCGAGTTCTACCGGCCGAAGCGTTTCGTCGACGAACAGATCGATGGACCCTTCCGTTCCTGGTGGCACGAGCATCGGTTCGGTTCAGCCGGGTCCGCCACCAAGATGACAGACTTGGTTCAATACGAACTCCCACTTGGCAGGATCGGAGAATGGTCGGAGGGCTGAATCTCGATGAATACTTGACTGACCTCATTGAAAGGCGGGCCGCCAAACTCAAGACGATATCTCCCGGGCATCGGTTCGCACACACGCAGAGCGGGGCCTGGCAAAGCTGCGGGATATGCCCGCAGTTGATCGATCACATCAGCCATTCGCTACTCCCAATGCGTCCCTCGACTACGCCGGAACCTCGGCGACGGAGGCACTTCCTGGTGGGGTCCCCGACGGCGGCGATGTGCCCTTCGGAGACGGCCACGCTTGCCTGCCGTGGAAGCGCGCGGGTTCCGTCCACGACGGTGCCGTTGCGAATGAGGACCGGTGTGTTCATTCTGCTCCTGAAAAGGCGAGGCCGGCACTCGTGTGCCGGCCTCGCCGTAGTCGAGAGTCCCTAGAGGGACTCGTGTCTCAGCGCTCGATACGGACCAGGTGGAATCGGTCCTGTGCATCGATGTCCTTGTAGGCGCCGGTGACGTACGGAGCCGTTGTGGTCAGCATCGGACGGGCGACACCCGTCACGACCCACAGGTTCTCCGTGAGCACACGGTTGAGTTCGGCGAATGCGTCTGCCTGCTCTTCCTCGGTCACTGCTGCGTTGGCGGCTGCGACCGCAACCGGATAGTCCGGCACGACGGAATCGACGTCGAACACCGGGTTATCCGATGCGCGGTAGATCGAGTTGGTGGTGATGCGGGTCGGGTACTTCTGGGCATTCCCGATGCCTCCCCACAGGAACTGGAAGTCGCCGGCGAGCAGCTTTTCGGTGAAAGCCGCCGCATCGACAAGTTCGATCTCGACCGTGAACCCGATTTCGGCCATCGACTGCTGGATGATCTGCGCTGCCAACTGCGCCGCCGTGCTCGCCGAGGACACGAGCATGGTGGCCGTCCACTCGCTCTCTGGAACACCCGACGTTTCGAGCAACTCGCGAGCGCGATCGATGTCATAGGCCATCTCGGCGGCCAATGCCTCGTCGTAGGCTGGTGACGTAGGGGCGTACGGCAGTTTCACGACCGTACCCAGTCCAGAGTTCAGCGCCTCGTTCAACGACTCGAGATCAGTCGCGTAGTTCAGGGCCAGACGGACGTTGATGTTGTCGAACGGCGGCTCCTCGGGATTGATGCGGATCTCGTCGATGATCGCACCGGGAGGTGCAGCCACCGTTGTGAATCCTCTTCCTTCCAGTCGGCTGGCGACGGGCGCATCGGGGTTGAAAAACACATCGATGTCACCCGCCTCGAGTGCTGAAGCCATGGCGTCGGCATCACCGAAGATCCGGTATTCGATGCCGTCGATGTACGGGCCCTCGCCCCAATAGTCCGTGTTGGCCTCCAGCGTGATCCTCTCACCCGGGACCCACTCGACAAACTTGAAGGGTCCGGTTCCCTGGCCCTGCTGGTCGTACACGTCGAAGAACTCGGGATCTCCGATGGCCCACGATGTGAGCAGGTCGGTGATCTGCAGCTCTGCGGTGGGCTGCTTGAAGTTCACGACGATCTCGTAATCCCCGGTGACCTCCCAGTTCTCGACGGCACCGGACGTCGGGCCGTAGGTCTGGTTGCCGGTGTCGGGGTCAATGAAGACCGCGAGGTTGGCAGCCACGTCCTCTGCGGTCATCTCCCGACCGGAGTGGAACAGCACGCCCTCACGTAGGGTGATCGTGACCGAGTCCTGGGCGTCGTTGATCTCCCAGCCGGTGGCGAGCTGTGGGACGGCATTCAGGCCGTCTTGATAGTCCGCCAGCGTGTCGTAGATATTCCGGTGGATGGCAAAGAAGATGACCTGCACCCGGCTGGAGTCCCAGCGCTGGATGTCATCTCGGATCCCGACTCTTAGGGTTCCGCCTTCGCTCTCTCCCATCGCTTCGGTAGTCGTGGTTTCTTCGGACCCTGCCTCGGTGGTGGTGGTCTCGATGGTGGTGGTCGTCTCCTCTTCAGAGGCTTCGTCACCTCCGCAAGCGACCAGGACCATCGCCAGCACTGTGAACAGTGCAAGCATCCTGACCAGCGCGTGTGGTCGTGTTCTCATTGTGTTTCCTTCCTCCTACGATCAGTCCGCACGGTGCGCGGCTGTCTCCCGTCCGGGATCGTCCTTGGTGAACGAACCCAGCACATGCCGAGTTCCGGCCCAGTGGCCACGAGATCGACAATTCTGAAACCATATCTGAATAACTGAAATCTAGTCACGAATACGAGATCCGTGGGTCGAGGTAGGCGTAGATGACGTCGACCACGAGATTGATGACAGTCACCGCCACCACGATCAGCAAGGTCGTTCCCTGAATCAGGGCGTAGTCCCGCTGCAGGATGGCGGTGTATATGAGGCGCCCGATGCCGGGGTAGCTGAACACCGACTCGGTGACCACCGATCCGCTGATGAAGCTGCTCATCTGTAGTCCGGCGATGGTCACAAAGGGCAGCAAGGCATTCCTGAGCGCATGACGGCCGACGACGATGCCCTCTCGCAGTCCCTTCGAGCGGGCGGTGCGCACGTAGTCCTTGCTCAGCACCTCGGTGAGTGCCTGGCGGAGGAACCGACCGAAGATGGCGGACACGAAGATCCCGAGGGTGAGGCCCGGAAGGAAGATGCTCTTAAGGGCGAGCCACGGATCCGACCACAGCGGGTAATAATCGGACACGGACGGGAAGATGTTCCACTGCACTGCAAAGAACAGGATGAAGAGGACGCCGACCCAGAAGGTGGGAACGCTGAGCGACAACACGCTTTGCACGCTGACGGCACGACCTGCGAGCGACTTCGGCCTGAGTGAGCCGAAAGCGGCGATCGGGAGTGCGAGAATGCAGGCGATGACGAAAGCTACGAAGCCGAGTTGCACGGTGGGCATGACGCGCCGACGGATACGGTCGATCACGGGCTCGCCACCGAAGTAGGAAAAGCCGAGGTCTCCCTGGAAGACGTTGCCGATCCAGGTGAGATACTGGGCGTAGATCGGCTTGTCGAGACCCAAGCGGGCTCGTTCGGCGGCGATTGCCCCCGGGTTGGCGTCCTCGCCGAGAATGGCGACCACGGGGTCGCCGGGAAGGGCGTACACCATCGCCCATACCAGGACGGACGCGATGAAGATCGTCGGGACCGTCTGGAGGAAGCGCCGGATTATGTAGGTGGTCATGCCCGGCCTTCGAGTTCGGCGGTGGCGGAGGCGGAGCTGCCCCGCAGTGTCTGGAGTCCCCTACCCATCAGATCGAGGGCGATGATGGTGATCGTGAGCAGGATCCCGGGCATGATCGAATAGTGGGGGGCCTCGTTCATGTATCCCTTCCCGGTTTGCAGCATCGCGCCCCAACTCGGGGTCGGCGGGACTGTGCCGAGACCGAGGAAGGACAGTGAGGCTTCCAGCAGCACGGCGACCGCAGCGGTGATGACCGCCTGCACGATGATCGGACCCATCGCGTTCGGGAGGATGGTGCGGACCATCGTGTAGAGGTGTCCAGCGCCCAGCGCTTTCACGGCGGCGACATACTCCTCTTCCTGGATGGAGAGCGTGGACGCCCTCACGATCCGCGAGAAGTTGGGGATGGAACCGATCCCGATCGCGACGACGAGTGCGAAGAACCCTCTGCCTACGAAGAGGATGATCATCATCGCCAGCAGAATCCCGGGAACGGCGATCTGCACGTCGACGTAGCGCATGATGATGGCGTCGGACCACTTGCCGAAATATCCCGAGATGAGCCCGAGCGGAACGCCGATCGCCATTCCGATCAGTACGGCGAGCCCGGCCGTGGCGAGTGACACTCTCGCCCCGAAGAGCGAACGGCTCCAGATGTCGCGTCCTAGTTCGTCGGTTCCGAACCAATGGTCGGCGCTGGGCGGCAGGAAGCGATCCAGCGGATCGAGCGCCCTGGGATCGTACGGCGAGAGTACGGGGGCGAGTACGGCCAGCAGGCTGAGAATGAGGATGACCGTCGTTCCGACCACGAGGCTCGGACTGCGACGGAACGTGGAAACGACAAACTCGATCGGACCGCGTCCACGTCCGGACGGCGGAGGCGGAGTGGCCTCTCCTTGGGTGACGTCTCGGATGCCCTCGTCCGTCGCACTGGTCACGCCTGCCTGCCTTTCGCCCGCACGACCCGCCACGAGTGGCTCCATCCGTCCGGTCCCGAGGTCGGTCGGTCGAGTCCGTTCGCTCGTGTCATGTGATCGGCCGCACCATAGCGTGACGAGACTGAGCGATGCACGGTGCGAGACGGATGATTCATCAGTCAAAACCGAGGCTCTAGACTACTCGATCGTCCAGGCTGCCCGGACACGGATCCCGCGACCGGGGTCGCCAGCGTTCGGGAGGCGTCGAACAGTCGCGCGACGCGTTATCGTCGCCCGACCCCGGGAAGCTACAGGTTGTTGGTCAATCGATGAGGAGCACGACGATGGAAGGGGCACTGCTGCGGGTCGAGGACCTGCGGGTCACCTTCGGAACAGCTCGGGCTCGTGTGCGCGCGGTCGACGGCGTGAGCTTCGAGGTGTACCCCGGTGAGACCCTTGGCATCGTCGGCGAATCCGGGTCCGGGAAGAGCGTCACGGTCATGTCGCTGCTGGGCCTCATCCCGACGCCGCCCGGCAACATCGAGAGCGGTACCGCCCACTTCGACGGTGACGACCTCTTGGCGATGGGCAATAGGGAGATGCGCAAGATTCGGGGCCGCGAGATCGGGATGATCTTCCAGGACGCCATGACCGCTCTCAACCCTGTTTTCACCATCGGCTTCCAAATCACCGAGATGCTGCAGACCCACGACCCGGACCTCTCCGATGACGCCGCGGAGGAACAGGCGATCCAGTTGCTGTCCGTCGTGGGTGTCCCCAATCCTCAGCAGCGTCTCAAGCAGTATCCCCACGAGTACTCGGGCGGGATGCGGCAACGGGTGATGATCGCCATGGCGATGGCAAACCGGCCCAGGCTCCTCATCGCCGACGAGCCGACCACGGCCCTCGACGTCACCATCCAGGCTCAGGTGCTCAACGTGCTGATCCGGGCAAAAGAGGAGGCGCACGCCTCGACGATCCTGATCACCCACGACCTCGGCGTCATCGCCGAAATGGCCGACCGGGTGGTCGTTATGTACGCCGGCCAGATCGTGGAAACCGGCTCGGTCGAGGACGTGTTCATGGCTCCACGCCATCCATACACCATCGGCCTCTTGACGAGTCTGCCGCGTCTCGACGCGCAGGCGGAGCGTCTGATACCGATTCGGGGGAATCCTCCCAACGCCAGCAACTTCCCGTCGGGATGCCGATTCCACGATCGCTGCGACCTGATGAAGGGCCGCGAGACGTGTTTCACGGACATGCCTGAACTTCACGAGATCGGGCCGGCACGCGCCTCCCGTTGTCACTTCGTCGATGAAGTGCCCGAGTATGCCGAGCGACTGCGTTCGGAGATGAAGATCGAGTCCGATACCGAAGTGAGTCCCCGATGAACATCACTGCTGCCGGTCCTCCCACCATCGAGGCCCTCGGCCCGGACGCTCCATGGGACGAGACTCCCGTTCCCATCGGCAAGGAGCTGCTCAGAGTCGAGGGGCTGAAGAAGCACTTCCCGATCAAGGCCGGCGTGCTGCGTCGGACCGTCGGACATGTTCAGGCCGTGGACGGGCTGGACCTCACCCTGAACGCCGGGGAGACGCTCGGATTGGTGGGGGAGTCTGGCTGCGGGAAGACCACGGCGGGGAGGACGATCATTCGACTTCTCGAGCCCACCGCCGGAAAGGTGGTGTTCAAGGGTCGAGACATCAGCGAGATGTCGCGGTCGCAGATGAAGCCGGTGCGCCGCGACATGCAGATCGTGTTTCAGGATCCTTTCGCCTCGCTCAATCCCCGCCTCATGGTGAAGGAGATCATCAGCGAACCCTTTCGGCTTCACGGACTCGCCGACGAGGACACGGATGACAAGGTGGTGGAGCTGATGCGCCAGGTCGGGTTGAGTCCCGATCAGCGCAAACGACTGCCGCACGAGTTCTCTGGTGGACAGCGGCAGCGGATCGGGATCGCTCGGTCGCTCGCCCTCAATCCCCAACTCCTCGTGCTGGACGAGCCGGTATCGGCGCTGGACGTCTCGATTCAGGCGCAAGTGGTCAACCTGCTCGAAGAACTTCAAGAGGAGCTTGGGCTCGCGTACATCTTCATCGCCCACGACCTCTCCGTCGTGCGTCACATTTCCGACCGGGTCGCCGTCATGTATCTGGGGCGTATGGTCGAGATCGGAACTCGCGACCAGATCTACAACGAGCCGCTTCACCCGTACACCCAGGCGCTCCTCTCGGCCGTTCCGGTCCCGGAGCCCGGGGCGGTGCGCAAGGAGCAGCGGATTCTACTCTCGGACAACATCCCCAGTCCATCGGATCCGCCCAGCGGATGCCGGTTCCGTACCCGCTGCTGGCGTGCCGAGGAGATCTGCACGACCGACGAGCCGCCGATGAAGATCCGGTCGGGTCAGTCACACCCCACCACCTGTCACTTCAGCGACTTCGGCCGTCGACCTGTCGGCTGATTCGACGAACACACCCCGTGCAGGTGTAGCCCTTGGTTCGCTTCGGCTCGCTCAGCGCCGACCCCCGGCGTTCCGAGAGGCATCGCTTTCGAGGGGACACATCGAGAGCGGGGGAGTGAGTGATCCATCCCACCGAGACGTAGTGGACCCCGCCCACCCGCCACCTCAGCAATGGCCTCGGTGATTTCTCCTGAAGCCTCGGTGACCAGGCGGCCGTCGACTTTCCTCACCGCTCGACGTAGCGTGTGGTGGTCCATGTCGTCGAGGAGGACCGCATCGACGTCGAGTGCAAGCAACTCTTCCAGTTGGTCGAGCGTCTCGACCTCCCCCAAGATCGGTGCCACCGATCGACCGATCGGGACCCCTCCCAGTCTTCACCGGGTCACCGTCACCACAGGCGTCTGCTATCTCAACAAGCGCTACACGATCACATCGGCGTCGCCCGCAAACAACTAGCCTATTCAGTCGCCTGGGCAGTCCATGGTTCGAGCGATCTCAGTGCGAGTGGCGGGGCACATGGACCCGCACCTGGTGATACTTGGTGGCGAGCTCCATGCATCCTCCCGTCGAGAGCTGACCGACCGTGAAGCGGTAGATCTCCTGCCACGGCGTCTGGTGTTCCAGCATCGGTGGGGTGTACTCCTCCCACCTCCTGGCCATCTCGTCATCGTCGATGAGTACATCGACCCGACGCGCGTTGAGATCGATTCGGACCCGATCGCCGGTTTGTAGAATCGCCAGGCCCGAACCCGTCACCGCCTCCGGCGATGCGTTCAGGATGGACGGACTCCCCGACGTGCCGCTCTGCCGCCCGTCGCCGATCGTCGGAAGGTCGACGACACCGGCCTTGATCATCTCGTCGGGGGGCTGCATGTTGACGACCTCGGCCGAACCGGGATAGCCGATCGGGCCGACACCCCGGATGGATAACAGGCAGGAGTCATCGATCCGGAGTGCCGGGTCGTTGATGCGCGCGTGATAGTCCTCGGGGCCTTCGAACACGATGGCACGCCCCTCGAAACAGTTCTCCTCGCCCGGCGTCGAGAGGTACCGTTCCCGGAACTCTGGCGAGATCACGGACGTCTTCATTATCGCCGAGTCGAAGAGATTCCCGCCGAGCACCACGAATCCAGCCTGAACCATCAGCGGGTCGTCGTAGGTGCGGATCACGTCTCGATCTGACGCCACGCGTTCGGAGTGCAACTCCCCCATCGTCTTGCCGGAAACCGTCAGAGCTCCGGCGTTGATCTTTCCGGCGCGGATCAGCTCGCCCATCACCGCCGGAAGCCCGCCGGCCCGGTGAAATCCCTCTCCGAGATGTGTTCCGGCAGGTTGACAGTTGACGATGAGGGGAACATCGAAGCCATGGGTCTGCCAGTCCTCGATATCGAGTTCCACCCCGACGTGACGAGCTATCGCCGTGATGTGCACCGGGCAGTTCGTTGAGCCACCGATCGCCGAGTTGACAACGATGGCGTTTTCGAATGCCTCGCGCGTCATCACCGTCGAAGGCGTGAGATCCTCACCCACCATCTCGACGATGCGGCGTCCGGTGTCGTACGCCATCTGGCCACGCTCCCGGTAGGGGGCAGGGATCGAAGCAGCACCGGGCAGCATCATCCCCAGCGCTTCGGCCAGCGTGTTCATCGACAAGGCCGTGCCCATCGTGTTGCAATGTCCGGCGCTGGGAGCCGACGCGGACGCCAACTCCAGGAACTCGTCGTAGTCGATCTCGCCCGCGGCGTGCATCCGCCGCCCCTCCCACAAGACCGTCCCCGCTCCGGCCAGCTCACCCTTCCAATGTCCGTCGAGCATCGGGCCGCCGTTCATGGCGATGGCGGGGATGTCCACGGTCGCAGCGGCCATCAAACAAGCAGGCGTGGTTTTGTCACAGCCGGTGGTCAAGATCACCCCATCGATCGGATAGCCGTGGAGAACCTCGACAAGACCCAGATACGCGAGGTTCCGGTCGAGCGCGGCGGTCGGTCGCCGGCCTGTCTCCTGAATCGGATGCACAGGGAACTCGAACGGGATCCCGCCCCCGTCACGAATCCCATCGCGCATGCGCCGGGCGAGATCCACGTGGATCCGGTTGCAGGGGGCGAGGTCGCTTCCGGTCTGGGCAATCCCGATGATCGGTTTGCCCGAGAGAAGCTCCTGGGGCGTCAGCCCGTAGTTCAGATAGCGCTCGAGGTAGAGCGCCGTCATCCCGGGATTCTCGGGATCGTTGAACCAGTTCTGGCTGCGAAGCGATGGTTGCCTGTTCGAAATACGCACCCGTCGGACAGTAGCGAAGACACAAATCTGCGTCGCCGAGGGCGCCACTCGGTCATACTGCGTCGGAAGTCGTCGGCGATACACGGGCGCGCCGCTCCAGCCGGCGAGCCTGCGACGCCCGCTGAACTCGAGCCCGAGGCCGACTCCCGCGATTACGCCGGCCAGCACGAACGAGTCGTCCAATCCCGCCTTCATCAGAAGCTCGAGTGCGATCACGGTCACGAACGCCGCGGCAGCCCCCGCAGCGTTCCGAGCTGAGGCGTGGGCCAGCTGACGCCGACAGCTCACCGAGTGGCAGCGGGCGCAAGAGCCGTGCGCGGACTCGATGCGGACGCCGACCCGATGCTCGATCCGGGGAATCGCTACACGCTGTCCGAAGCACTCGAGATCGGGGTAGTCCTCGATGAGTTGCGTTCAGCTGATTCGAGGATCCACTGGGGGCCGGCGAAACCGAGGAAACCCTCAGTCGCGGCGCGGCACTGACCACCCCCCCCCCCCCCATCGCAATCAGCGAGTCCGTGTTTTTTTCACTCCTCCCCAGATGCGGTTCTTCACTAGCCGAGGATTCACGACGCTACGAGCGAGCAGCCGTTGGCTGGGGATAGCGGGTCTGCTCGAAGCGAGTGCGATCATGCGTGACTACGGCGGGAACTGCGAGTTCGGGTTGGGTGGCAATCCGAGCATGATCGCCGCCAACCTCCACGTCATGCTGGCTGTCACCAACTGCGAGTAGTACGAGAACTGGTTCGCACCGCACGGCTTCTCGCCGCATGTCGCCAAGCCGCACGGGAGGAACGAAGGGCGTCGATACCGCCGCGACAGCCGCCTGCTACGCCGATCTGGCGATCGAACTCGTGGTCGGCGATCCACGCACATCAGAGTGACCTTCGTCGAGGACATCTTCCGGGCCGAGGAGTACGCGTCCGCCTTCGTTGGGGGACTTGGAACGACTGACAGGGGTCACTTCCCGAGTCGCCATCTTGTCTTGACGGGTCGGCGAGGACGGAGTGATCGGGGTAGTCCTTGATCGGCGACGGCGACCACCTTGGGGACCCTCGCCAGCGGGATCGACCCGTCGGCGTCGTGCATCGCCCGGTGGTCTCCGTCGTCGCTGGCGACTGCCAGCGGCTCGTTCCCCGAGTTGACGTCCACCGTGAGCGAGTGATGGGCAATGGGGCCCTCGGCAGACACATCGTATGTCCGTGCGGCACGGATGATCTCTGCGGAGGCGTCGTCGATGCGGCGATGCTGGGTCAGGTGCTCGTCCCACGACCGCACGAAGAAGACCTCGCTGAAGACATCGCGGGAACCGACGTCCTGGAAGAGCCGCCAGCGGTAGCCACCCGTTCGCAGGCGCACCAGGCGAACGCGTCGCATCGCCTCGATGAACTCCGCGGTGCGTGTCGGATCGACCCGCCAGGTGTTGTGAACCATCACCGGCCCCCCGCTCGCGGATGGATGATGGTGGGTCTTCCGCTCCGAGAACGCAGGTGTGCTCACCGTCGCAGGATCCTGGATCCCGACGTATCTCGCAGCGAACCCGAGCACGATCGTTGCCATCGAGAGAATGACGAGCGTCGTTCCCGCCCCAATGCTCTCGGCGATGACTCCGGCGAGGATGGATCCGATCGGAACGACTCCGGCGTAGGCCAGGAGCCAGAGGCTCACGGCCCGGCCCCGCACCCAGTCCGGCGCCATGAGCTGCACGGTCGCATTCAGTGTGGCGATGGTCCAGACCCAGCACGCACCGGAGAGCAGCAGCGGGAGGACCGTGAGGATCGTGGTCGGAGCGAGTCCGGTGAGGACCGCCGTGATGCCGTACAGGATGATCGTCGAGCTGATGGCGTGGCGTCCGAGCCGTCGCGTGACCTTCCTGACGCTCACTCCGCCAACCGCGGCTCCCACCCCTATCACCCCTAGAAGCAGTCCATAGGTGCCCACGCTCTCACCGAGTTCTTCTGTCCTGACAGGGAGCATCGCCTGCAGCACCGCCGACCCGAGCGCGAACAGCGCGCCGAGTACAAGCAGACGTCGGAACTGGCGGGTGTGGCCGGCGAACCGGAGGCCGGAAACGATCGATCGCACGACTGAGGACCGGTCGAGGGACTGGGCCCTCACCTTGCTCCCGACCAGTATCAGGCTGACGATCATGCCGAGATACGACGCGGCGTTGACCCCGAATGCCGCACCGGCACCGAGCGTGGCGACGACGACCCCGGCGAGGGCCGGCCCGACGGCACGGGCGGCGTTGAACGACACGGAGTTCAGTGCAACGGCCGAGGTGACCATCGCCCGCGGGACCAGATCGGGAACCAGCGCTTGCCACGAAGGTGCATTCACCGCACCTCCCGCTCCCAGCACAATGCCAAACGCGAGCAGAATCGCCGGA
This sequence comes from uncultured Acidimicrobiaceae bacterium, assembly GCA_964501055.1. Taxonomy (GTDB): domain Bacteria; phylum Actinomycetota; class Acidimicrobiia; order Spongiisociales; family ZC4RG35; genus DATHWB01. The sequence continues at coordinate 44,278 of CAZCRP010000001.1, read as the reverse complement.
GTCATGAGATCCAGCGCGGCGGCGGTGGCCATCACCACTGCCACAATCGCCATCAGGATGTGACTGGTGATGAGGACCGTGGTCCGGCTGACCCGGTCGGCGAGCACGCCGGCGGGCAAGGCGAGCACCAGCAGGGGAAGGTTGCGAGAGGCCGCCATCCAACCCACCCAGGCAGGGGATGCCGTCATCTCCCACATGAGCCAGGACCCGGCTGTGACCTGGAAGAAGGAACCGACGTTCGAGAACACCGAGGATGTCCACAGCGAGCGGAACTGGCTGACTCGCAAGGGAGCAAAAGCTGTGTCGTTTGGATCGCGGGCGCCGGAGGTGCTCGTCATCGGGTGATCAGGACGATCCAGGGCGATTGGCGAGGAACGACGCGGTACGCGGCGAGGCTGCCGGAGGAGCAGCACCGTCGAAGCCCGCGGAGATCTGGGCTGGACTCGGCGGCACCGCACGGGCGCGCGAGCAGCCTGCCGGCACATTCGTATGCGTGTAGCGAACTGTCATATATATGAGTCACTCGACAAGATATCCATGACTCACGAGGAGGGATCCGGGTATCCTAGGCAGGAGCGCCAATGCGCCCGCCCGCCGGAAGACCTGGCGAACCCGATTCGCCGTCTACCCTTTTTACCCGCGATCAGACGACGAAAGATGCCCGCGAATGCCCCCCTCGACAGCGAACACCCCCTCGACGTCCGGTCTGCTCCTGACGCTCAGTCGGGGAATCCAGGTGCTCGAGGAAGTGGCGAACGAGCAGGGTCGGGCAACCGCCAAAGCACTCGCTGCGGCACTCGAGATCAACCTCGGTACGTGTTACCAACTCCTCCGGACACTGCAGGCGAACGGATATGTCCATCGACTACCTGGAGGCAGGTACGGACTGGGGAGTCGCATCGGATTCCTGGCCGACCACTACCAGGCGACCACCGCCCCGCCGCCTGAACTCATCGATATCCTCCACGAACTTCTCACCTCGGTCGAAGAGACCGTGTACGTGTCCATCCGCCGGGGCCGCAGAATCGAGATTGCCGCCGTCCTCGAAGGCACCAAGGCGCTGCGCGTCGGGAACCTGAAAGTCGGTTACGGGGAACATCCACACATCCGGGCCTCTGTGAAGTCATTCCTCGCCCATGCCCGCCCCGAGACGGTCGACGAATTGCTCGAAGCCGTCGTGTTCGAGGCACGGACCCCCAACACGATCACCGACCGCGCTCGCCTCGACTCAGAACTCGAGGCCACCCGACTCCGGGGGTATGCGATCGACGACGAGGAGTTCACCGAGGGTGTGTCGTGCATCGGCGCAGTGGTGGTCGACGGGTCGGGCGAGCCGATGGGGTCGTATGGGACGTCGTTTCCCGCCGGACGCCTCGTAACAGAGGGCGAGGCGATCGCGAAGCAGGTGATGGCGGCCGCTGAGAAGGCCTCCCGAGTACTCGGCTACGAGGGGCCCTACCCACCGACTGTCGCGGACTGACGCCCGCTCTGGGCGCCCTGTCGATCCCGAGGCCAATTCCGTTGGCGTGGTGTCGCAAGTGAATCGGCACAGAGCACCGGAGTGCTCCCGGCCCGCACGGTGAGCATCTCTTCCTTGCCCATGCTCTGATCCCACCGACACAGCAGGAAGCACGGGTAGTCGGCATCGTGGTCGAAGTGATGATGAGTGAAGAAGAGATGGTCGATCTCCGTCGGAAACAGTCCACTCTTCACGAGCTCGTGTGTGGCTGCAGGCCCACAGTCGAACATCGCCAGGTCGTTGCCCGTGTCGATCACATAGGCGCTGCCGAACCGTTCGGGTGTGGGGGTGGGCGTGCCCGCGCCCAGCACGTGAACTCGTGTCATCAGTCGTTCCTTTCGGTTGCATCACCCTCCGCCGCTCCCCGCCGAAACGGCTTCGAGAGTGTCAGAGTTCGCTCGGCAGGCAGGTACCAGCCCTGGGGCGCGTGGTCGGATGTGTGCAGGTAACAGCGGATCCGGGCGGTATCGCCGACGATGTCCCACACCCGACTCATGGGCATGCATGTCGAACCGTGATGGGCGGTCAACGCTCCGGAGTTCATGAACCAAACCCCCCACTTGCGTTCGATGTGGGACTTGTCGCCGTGCGTGTCGTCAGGGTGGGTGTGTGTGTGGGCCCCGAGCCAAAGATCGATCGCACCGGGATGTGCGGCGAGATAGGTCTCGAATGCCTCGGCGTCGGGCACGCTGTCGACCCAGTACAGGTACGAGGCGCCGCCTGGCGTCCCTCGCTCCTTGTAGCCGTGATAGTGGCTGACCCACTTGCCGTCCACCTGCCTGACACCCTCCCACGGCCCGGAGGCGACGGTGGTGTTCTTCAGCATGTAGTGATGCGCACTAAAGATGATCTTGTCCCGGTTTGACTCGACCTTGTCCACCCACCATTGGAACGTCTCGCCTGAGACAACACCACCAGGGTTCCCTCCGAGCTCACCGCGCCCGATCTCCTGAGTGGGCTCGTTGATGTCGCTCATCATCAGAAAGAGGATGTTCCCCACCTGGAACGAGTACCGCTCCCATGTGCCATCTATGGAATAGGGACGATTGGCGCGATCCACCTGGGAGAGATCGGGATGATCGCCGAGCGGGTCGACCCAGCGTTCCCACCACCAGCCCGAAGGTTGGTGCGGGGCGTTTCGGTCGTGATTGCCGCCGAGGCTGTACACCTGCTCCCGGGAGTGCTCACGCAGGCCGTCTGAGAACTGGTCGACCAGTTCTCGTCCTTCGTCGTCCTCGGGCGGCTCCTGACCACCTGACATGTCACCCAGGTCGATGGCTAGGTCCCAGTCGAATGCCGGTCCCCCCTCCTCGCCGCCCCGCTCGGAATGCCCGATCGACTCGGCGAGGCTGCGACGGCCATGGCGGAGATCCGTGCCCACATGGGCATCTCCGAACGTCCAAAGCGACAGGTGGTCAGGCGGGTTCATGATCTCCTCGCGACCAGCTTGGATGCGACGATAGTTGAAGTGGAGTTTGGATAATCAACACGGTCACGGACCAACGCCGACCCTCGCCTTTGGCCCCAACGAAGTCGACATCACGAGCCTGTGCTGCGGTGATGGATCGGCAGGAGTCTGCGGATCGATGATCCCCTGGCCGAGCGCTCGCCGTACCACCGGAGGTCCGGCGGCGGACACCTGACTCGTGTCCTTCACCATCACCGACCAGTGCAAGCGGGTCGCGCACCCCGCCGGCGTCCGGCTGCCGTACCCATGACCGCTCAGGCGGTGGCCTGCCGGGTCACCTGCCGCTGGCGGCCGAGACCGTCGATCGACAATTCCATCACGTCGCCAGGCCGCAGGTATGTCGGGGGCTTCAGCCCGAGACCGACTCCGGACGGCGTCCCGGTGTTGATGAGATCCCCGGGTTCGAGGACCATGAACTGGCTTAGGTACCACACGATGTGGTGCACCCCGAAGATCATGTCGGCGGTGGTCGAGGACTGGCGCTCCTCTCCGTTCACAGACAATCGCAACCCCAGCGCCTGCGGATCCGCTACCTCATCGGCGGTAACGAGGACGGGCCCCAGCGGGTTAAACGTCTCACACGACTTGCCCTTCACCCACTGGCCGCCTCGCTCGAGCTGATACTCGCGCTCAGAGATGTCATTGGAGATGACATAGCCGGCGATCGACTCCGCCGCCTGGCGCTCGTCGGCGAGATAGCGGCCCTCGCGGCCTATGACCACCCCCAACTCCACCTCCCAATCGGTCTTCTTCGAACCCGGCGGGATGAGCACATCGTCGTCGGGCCCGATCACAGTGTTCGCTGCCTTGAAGAAGATGATCGGCTCATCGGGGATGTCGGCACCGGACTCGATGGCATGGGCCCGGTAGTTGAGGCCGACGCAGACCACCTTGGACGGCTTGGCGATCGGAGGACCGACCCGGACATCGTCACCGATCGCGGGCAGGCCGCCGGCCTGGACCACTGCTGCGAGGCGCGCAGGTCCGCCCAACACCCAGAACGCGCTGTCGTAGTCCTCGATGTGGGCCGACACGTCGAGGATCGTGCCCTCGTGTTCGACTGCGGGAGACTCGTTGCCGGGAGTACCAACTCGCATCAGGCGCATGCACTGTCCTTTCCTCACCAGCATTCAGGGCCGGCTACCATCTGACCAGACGAAACACTAGTTTCATGAAGGGAACGGTGTGCCCGACTCCAGCCTGCCGACCGCCAACGTCTTCGAGCAGGGTCCCAGTCCGAAGGGGAGGGCGAACGTGACGCTGTCGGACGAGGCGGCCGGAGAGTGAAGCACCTGCGCGTCGCCGTCGGCGGTTTCTCCCACGAGACGAACAGCTTCGCGGGTCGGAAAGGAAGCGCTCACTTCTGCTCCCGTGCCCCGGGGTTCAGCGATCGTCGACGAGCACCGTGACACAGGGCGCCGACTGCGGGTTTCCTCGCCGCAGCCGAAGAAGACGGTGCCGACCGTCCTCGTAATCGCCGACAGCGACAACGAACATTCGGCCAGGGCCGCCCGCCTACTCGGTGAAGCCGTATGGAACGAACGCGAGTCGTTGCAGGGAGTCGCACCGACCGCCGAGCAGGCAGCCGCGATGGTTCTCGAGCGGAAACGGTCCAACGGTGCTACTCGACGTCGGCGAGAACGTCGGCGGCGGAACTCGCGGCGATTCGACGGTGCTTGCACACGCCCTTCACGGCCAGGAGGGCGTATTCGTTGTCCTCACCGACAGTCGAGGCGCTGCCGCCGCGCATTCCGCCGGGATCGGCGCCGACATCACCCTCACACTGGGAAGCGGACTTTCTGAATCAGTCCGCGGCACGATCGACCTCAGCGGGAAGGTGACGCACCTGTCGAACGGGAGTTCTCACAGCGGGGTGCATCGCACGGTGGCCGCCCCCATCAGCACGTCGGCCCAACGGCAGTGGTGGCGTGTCCGGGGTTCGGCAGCGTGATGATCACGAGCTTGCCGTTCATGCCGTTCTCGCTGGAGCCGTACGAGGCGATGGAAATCGACATTGCGACATCCGAGTGATCGTCGCCAAGGGTGTGATCGCGCCGCGGGCGGCCTTCTCGGCAATCACCGACGACTTCATCGTGGTCGACACACCGGGACCGAGCACCGCCGACTTCCAACGATTCGCCTACCCGGCCCGACGCACGCCGCTGTATCCCCCTTGAACCGGAGACGGCGTTCACCGACGCGCTCGAGACCACGAGCGGCTGAACCGAATCAGTTCCCCGGACCGACCGCGGCGGGGACAACCGGCACACCCTGAACACCGACGTCGGCAGCAAACAGCCCGCCCTCACCCCGCTCGTCGTCGCCCTCGGGATTGCCGCTGGTGATATACAGCTCGGTGCTCCCCGGCGGACCGAAAGCACAGCTCGTGACTTTTTCTGGGCTGACACGCACGTTCCGATCTCGCGCCCGGTGGCATCGATGCGCAGTACTTCGTATCCACCCCACAACGCTGCCAAGACGGCCCCGTCGAGGTCCACAGATTCCGTCGATCAGTCCGCGCGCTCGCTCGCGCTCGACGGGGGGTGGTTGTCATCAAGGTCGGCGGTCTCCGGGTCGTACGATGCCTGCGAAGTCCACGGCTCTGTCGTTGGGCCGAGCGAGGGCAGAATCGAACCACGGAGGGGCGATCATCGTCGTCGACTGATCGCCGTGCCGGGCGAACACACACAGAGCCGAGGCTCCCACGATGCCCCCGCCTTCGGCTGCGGCGACGAAAGAGGTCTCCGTCGGGAGGTCAACGGTCGTGACGCCGCCGATCGACGGCATCAATCGAAGGAGCTTTGATTGGTCGACGTCCACCCACCCGATCGCCCCCACCGAAGGGTCCCAGAACGGGGTCTCGCCGAGCCGGCACCTGCAGTCGTCGAGCAGGTCGGCCTGATAGGCATCCATCACGAGGGATCAGTCGGATCCGGCAGCCATGTCGGCGAGCACCCCGTCGACGGCCTCGAGCGTCTCGGCGAGGATGTCGTCGTCGTGCTCGCTGGAGAGGAACCAGGCCCCGCGCTCGAGCAGGCGAACACCGCGCCGCATCAGGCCCGAGGTGAACTGCACGTACCTCGCAGGATCAGCCCGCTTGAGATGGCCGAACTCGGTGATCGGCTCTGTTGTCCCGAACGCGACGTGGAAGATCTGCGGCCAACCCTGGATCACGGCTGGCACCTCATGGTGCTCGAACAGCGTGCCGAGTTCTTCCATCAGCCATGTGCCGCGCTCTTCGATGAGGTCGTACACCGAACCATCCTGAAGTGCAGTGAGGGTCGCCACGGTCGCCGCCATGCCAATCGCCTGACCGTTGTAGGTGCCGGCATGGATCACACCACCGGCCCCTCCGATCTGCTCCATGAGCTCACGCCTACCTGCAAGCGCCGAGACAGGAAAACCGTTGGCGATTGCCTTGCCGAACACTGCGAGATCGGGGGTCACGCCAAGACGTCCCTGCGCGCCCCCCGGCCCGATGCGGAACCCGGTGATGACCTCATCGAAGATGAGGACCGTGCCGGTCCGGTCACAGGCGTCGCGCACTGCCTCCAGGTACCCTGGTGCGGGGCGAATCGCGCTGGAGTTGCACATAGAGGGTTCCATGATGACGCCCGCCACGTCACCCTTTTCCAAGCGTTCGACGAGGTCGTCGGCTCTGTTCCAGGTGCGAAGCTCCCAGTGGAGTCCGGCATCAGGGTCCTGGCCCTTGCTCTTCGGGGCCGGCTTGCCGTCGTCGCCTTTGTTCCAGAGCACGTTGTCGAGCCAGCCGTGATAATGGCCTTCGAACGCGACGATCGTCTGGCGGCCGGTGGCTGCTCGCGCCAGTCGGAGGGCTGCCTGGACCGCCTCGGTTCCGGCAGAGCCGAATCTGACCATGTCCGCGCAGGGAACCATTGCAGTGACGAGTTCGGCGGCCCGGTACTCGATTTCGGACTGAGCTGCGAACAAGAAGCCATCCTTCAACTGCTCGGTCACGGCGTCGATCACAGCTTTGGGCCGATGACCCAGGATCATCGGACCCATACCGAGGTAGTAGTCGATGAGTCTGTTGCCGTCCAGATCCCACAGTTCCGCACCGTCTCCCCGCTCGATGACGAGAGGCGTCGGCGAGATACCCAAGCGGAAATCGCTGCCGACGCCGCCCGGCATCAGCTTCTGCGCCTCTGCGATTCGCTGCTCGGATAGGGTGAATTTCAATGTCGAAGGGCTGGAAGACACGGACGCTCCTGTCTGTTCGGGATGGTGTCGTTGTCGGCACCGCGCGCGATGGCTCACCGCCAAGCGGGGTAGAGTGCTGCGCGACGCACGCCGGTGTTTCAAAGTATAGAACTCTCATCTCTACCAGTGATACCCTCGTACGCGAACGTTCCTTGCCGGACAGCGGGTGCTCCCAACCCCACACCGCCGCAGAGCTGACAGGGCTAGCGTTGACAGGTCCGTGAGACCAGTACAGGAGAGAGAACAGAGATGAGCGACCCCGCCACTGGGCGAACCGAAGGCACTGCGCGCTACTCCGTGAACGCCGTCACGAGTGCCCTGTCCGTGTTCGGCGCGGTGGTCGACCAGGGAACTGTCAGCCTCGAAACCGCAGCGTCCGTCGCCGATGTCTCACGGTCCACCGCGTATCGGCTGGTGATGACCCTCTCAGACCTGGGCTTGGTGGACCGAGCGGCCGGCGGCGGCTATCAGCCGGGACCCACTGCCTATCAGTGGGCATCGAAACTCCTCGATCAGCTCGATGTTCGGTCTCTGGCTGCATCCGGACTGCGCCGGTTGTGGCGGGAGACGGGCGAGAGCGTCAACCTCGCACTGCTGCGAGACACCGAACTCGTGTACGTCGAAGCACTCGAGAGTCCCGGCATGTTGCGCACCGTCGAAGAAGTCGGGACGAAGGTCCCGATCCATGCCGCTGCCATCGGCAAGGCCGTCGCAGCACACCTCGAGCCGGATCACCTCGCTCGACTGCTCCCGCCCGAGCCCTACCCCTCACTCGGTCCCGGTGCGGTCACCACGTGGCCGCAACTGCGAGCCAAGCTCGAAACCGTCCGAGCCGACGGTTACGCCATCGACATGGAAGAGGTGGTAGAGGGCGTCGCATGTGTAGCTGCTCCCGTCCTCTCCAACGGCGGGGTGCTCGGTGCTATCTCGCTGTCGGGCCCGAGGACACGCATGACCGACGAACGGATCGGTGGACTCGGAGAGTTGGTGAGGACCGTCGCAGCAGAGGTCTCCGAACTCCTTGGACCGACCGACTGACAATCATCAAGATCGACGATCCGGACTCCGCGCCACCCGGAAACCCACGTTCCCCGCAGTTGAATCCGGAGTGTTCGCCGAACGAGCGGCGACACGGTGACGGTTGCAATACGAGTCGTCACAGAGATACGACCCCCCTCCCAACGCTCGGGGAACATCCGCACCCTCCGGGCCCCCGAACGGGTTCACACACCACTCCCACACGTTGCCGGCGACGTTGAGAAGTCCGAAGCTGCTCGGTCGGAACGCCATCCACCGGAACGGTCCCGAAAAACCCGTCCTCGGCTGTGTTGCGACTCGGAACTCCCCTTCGAAGATGGTGCACATGATCTCGCCGCCAGGCGCGAACTCATCCCCCTACGTGTACCGCTTCTGCACGAGGCCGGCCGGCGACCTCCCACCCCGCCTCGCTCGGAACGCGGCACCCCGCCCATTCTGCGTAGGCGAGGGCGCATCGTTCCACGACAGCTGAACCACGCGATGGCCGGAACGGTCGTCGAGGCCCGAATGAGGGCCTTCGGGATGCCGCCCAATCAGCGCCACGAACTTGGCGCCGCCAAGGAGCCGCCGGCACTGCGGCGGTCGCCAGCAATCGGTCCTCGGAGAGGAATTCGGCGAACACGAACGACCATCCGTAGCGCTCGGCGTCCGTCACATGACCTGTGTCGCGGACGAAGTCGTCGAAGCGGGCGTTGCTGACGGCGTACGCATCGATCTCGAATGGATCGACGGCGACCTCTCGTGCTGGACCCTCACCATCCCCAGGGTGACCAATTCCGTCATCGGTACCCATCAGGAAGCGTCCTCCCTCGAGAGCGACAAGCGAATCGTTGCTCATCCCGTGTCCAGTGGACACCGCGGGCCGCGCCACGCTCGGTCTGGTTGCCCCACCGGATGGCGCGCAACAGACGAGGCGCTCCTGGTTCAGCGGCCTCGAATGGGCCCATCTACCGAACCTCCCTCCGCTCGGTCGACCGAGTCCCGATGCTGGCATCAAGGTCGAACTCACGCGCGGCGGAGCACTCTTCCGCGCGAGGCGTCGACGACATCGCCGTCCCACACGACCGCTCGGCCACCCAGGATCACATGCTCGATACCGATCGGGCTCTGCCACGGATCGGCGAAGGTACCCGAGTCCCGAACTCGGTCCGGGTCGAGCACGACGAGATCGGCGACCTGGCCATCACTGATGGTGCCGCGTCGCGGGATACCAAAACGCGACGCCGTGGCTCCCGTCATCCGGTGTACGGATTCCTCGAACCCGCCGTACACATCGCGGTAACGGCCGAGGACGCGCGGGAACGTCCCCGTCAGCCGGGGATGCGGCTTTCCGGGTAGCGGTATCCCGTCGGATCCGACGACTGTGTGGTCCCACCCCAGAAAGCACCTCACATCGTCACCGTCCATTGCTTCGATCACGGCCACCACCTGGCCATGATCTTCGATGAGAATCCGGGCAATCGTGTCGACGGGGTTCCGATCGTCGGAGTCCGAGAGTTCATCGATCGAGCGGCCTTCCCGTTCAGGATGTCTCGGCGAAGACGCCACCGAGACGTTGTCCCATCCGGCAGCGTGACCCAGGTTTTGCCACCCCGGGATCCCGCTCACCAACTCTCCGGCAACACGTTCCCTGACCCCGGGGTCGGAAAGACGGCTGAGCATGGTTTCGCTCCCCTGATCGATCAGCCACGGCGGGAGGAGCGAATGAAGCATCGTGCTGGCCGCCGTGTACGGGTACACATCGGCCGTGACATAGATCCCCCGGCGACGGGCGTCGTCCAGGCGGGCGAGCAGGTCTCTCGCAGTCCCCCAGTTGCGGCGTCCCGCCACCTTGAGATGGGAGATGTGGAGCGCCACACCCGTTGCCTCAGCCACGGCGAGAGCCTCGTCGATTGCGACAGAGATTCCATCGGTCTCGTTCCGGACGTGGGTGGCGTAGATGGCACCCGCCTTCGCCGCCAGCGCGGCAAGGTCTCGAACTTCAGAGGTGTCGGCGTACGTCGCAGGCGTGTAACAGAGACCCGTGGCCAGACCGAACGCGCCCGCGCCAAGAGCCGCGGTGAGCGCCGCACCCATCCGCTCGAGTTCCACTCCCGTCGCGGGACGATCCTCGTAGCCGAGTGTGCCGATCCGCAGAGTGCCGTGGCCCACGAGTGGAGCGATGTTGCATGCCAGTCCGGCGGCAGACACGGCTGCGACGTACTCGCCCAGAGACGGGAACGCGGTGGCAGCTCCGCCGAAGACGAATGCGAGGAACGCCTGCGCCTCATCACTGCGTTCTTCAGGCAGTGGGAACGCGCTGAATCCACAGTTGCCCGTCACCTCGGTGGTGACCCCCTGCAGCAGGCGGCACTCGTGCACGTTGGACGTTCCCGGTCCCAGGAACATCTCGAGGTCGGCGTGACTGTGAGCGTCGATGAAACCCGGCGTGACGGCGAGGCCGTCGACATCGACGATCCGCGAGCCCGTCCCGGTTCCGGGCTCGAGGAGCCGAACGACTCCGTCATCCACAACCACGTCGGCAGAGAAGCTGGCCCGACCGGTGCCGTCGACGATTGTGCCCCCTCGAATCACAAACGTCGGGGTCAGCGGCGGATCGATCATCCGGCACTCTCCCCGAGGAGCACCCCGAGGTCAACGCGCTCGTAGATCCGTCCCGAACAGAACATGGCAGATGGCTCCACGAGATCGAGGGGATCGTCGCGTGGATCGTCGTCGTAGAGACTGAACATGCCCAGGTGACCCTCGGCCACCAGGCCCGCGTCCACCCGGCAAATAGCCGCTCCGTCGATCGTGGCTGCGCGAATGACCCGCTCGGCATCCATCCCCGCCTCCATCAGCAAGGCGAGCTCCTCGCGGTACGTGCCGGTCGAGTCCGTGCCGACGCCGATACGGACACCCGCCTCGATCGCCCGCCGGACCGAGGCCATCTGAGGTTGGACGATCTCCCGGTCCAATCGCTGACTCCGCTCCGGTAGGCCGGCGCTGTCGTTGAGCGTCGGCGAGGCGATCCGGTGCATGTTCGCCATGGTCGGGACGTAACCCGTGCCCTTGTCGATCATCATCGCCACCGTCGAGTCATCAAGATGGACCCCGTGCTCGACAGAGTCTATCCCGGCCCGAACCGCCGCTTCGATCGCGTCCGTTCCGAACGCATGCGCGCAGGTCGGCAATCCCAGCTTCGCGGCCTCGTGTGTGATCGCCGCCAGCTCCTCGTCCGTGAACTCGCACACCGTGTAGTCCTCGTGCGGGAAGTTCGAGAGGCCGCCCGAAGCCATCACCTTGATGACCCGCGCCCCGGCCTTCTTCTGCTCACGAACCGCCCTGCGGCAGTCGTCGGCGCCGTCGGCTTCCCGCCCGAACGTCCACACGTGCCCACCGGTCATCACGATCGGGCGACCGGCCGGAACGACCATGGGTCCGGGCATGATGCCCCGATCGAGCAGGGATGCGAGGCGCGTGTTCACCCCATGTCGTGACCCGAGATCTCGTATGACCACAATGCCCTCCGCCAGGGCCCGCCATGCGTTGCGCAACATGACGGCGACGGTTTCCACCTCGTCCCGGGTGTCGATGTGTCGACGCATCGCCGCGATGTCCAGACCCGGTGCCGGGGTGCGGAGTTCCTTGGAGTACAGGTGATCGTGTGCGTTCACCAGGCCGGGCAGAATGTATCTGCCGCCGCCGTCCACGACATGGTCTCCCTTGTCGGCGTGAGGAGTGATCGACGAGATCCTGCCGTCGGTGACCGCGATGTCGACCAGATCGGTGACAGGCATGCCCGGTGCATCGACTCGAACGACGCGAACGCCGGCGAGGACGGTGTGCGGAGTCACGGCCGTCCGTCGCCGATTCGCTCGAGGAGGACTGCGAGCAGTGCTGCCCGTTGGGGAATGCTGTCTGCGATCACGTACTCGTCGGGAGTGTGGAATTCGTGACCTACGGCTCCCAGCCCGTCCACGGTCGGCACTCCGGCAGCGGACGTGAAGTTGCCGTCCGATGATCCACCGGTTGACTCGCCCGTGAGGTCGAATCCGAGTTCGCGTCCTGTCTCCACGACGAGCCGGGTGAGCGACTCCGCTTCCGGGCGAGCCGCGAACGCAGGTCGCTGATCAAGCGAACGGACCGTGGTCATTGTGCCCTCGACCGGACCGGAACCTTCCAGCGAACGCATTCCCGAGACGACCGCCGACTCCCCATCCGCATGATCGAATCTGCTGTCGACCCTGATCCGTGCGTGTTCGGGAACGATGTTCGGACGTGTCCCTCCGGAGATCATCACGGCGTTGACCGTGGCGTCGGGAATGGCCCGACCCAACTCCTGGATCGCCAGGATGTGATGAGCGGCGGTCTCGATGGCGTTGGCTCCGTCGTCTGGGTTGACCCCGGTGTGCGCCGGCCGTCCCTTGACGGCGACCTCGAAGCGATGTGCGCCCCGCCGGGAGACGACGAACCCGTTTGGCGGGCGTCCGGGCTCGAACACGAGCGCGAGGTCGAAGCCGGGAGCGAGTTCTTCGATGACAGCACGTGAGTCTTTGGACCCGGACTCCTCGTCGCCGTTGACGATCACCGTCAGGTCGAGCCGGTCGAGCACCGACCTTCCGGCCAAGCTCAGTCCCGCGAGCGCGACGACCAGGCCGCCCTTCATGTCGGCCACGCCGGGACCCCGCACGCGGTCTCCGTCCCTCGTGCATGGGCGCTGTGCGACCGTGCCCTCGGCGAAGACGGTGTCGGCATGCCCGATGAGGGCGACTCTGGTGGCGTCCACCCCACCTGAACGGCGCGACACGAGCACATCGGGTCCCGCATTGGTCACCCGTTCGGAATCGAAGCCTAGGTCTGTGAGTGCGTTGGTGAGCACGCCGTAGACCAGCTCGATCCCGGCGAAATCACCCGGCCCGCTGTCGATGTCGACGATCTGCCTTAGGAGGTCAAGCCACTCGTCTTCACGGGAACGGGCGTCGGTCAGGATCTCTCGGATGTCGGTCATCGCCACGACTCGATCGCATCGAGCGGATACACCGGACGAGGGATCCGCTCCCAGGGCAGATCGCTGATGCCCGACTGAGTCGGTCCCGGCGTGTCCACCCTGATCGTCTCCGGCGAGATATCCGCGAAATACTGGAAGTTCGAGGCCGTCTTTAGGACCGCCATCTTGTACTCGACGGGATCGATCCCCAGATGGCGGTACATGTCGGGATGGACCCCGCCTATCCCGTGCCGCTGGGTGATGACAACCGTGCCACACGCCACGTCGAGCACTGCCGTGATGCCCAAGTCGACAACGAGACCAGCAAAAACGGAGACCCCACCTATCTCGAAGCTCGATGGCCCGAGATGGCACAGGGTCCCGGTGACGGTGATCGGTTCGTACATCCCGGACACCGAGCCGCCGATATCGATCGCGACGGTGGAACCGACCTGAGACGCGTCGATCAGATCACCGATGGCGGGGTGGACGAGCGGAACGAGTGCCGGCCCACGGACGCCCGTCTCGAGCATCTCCCTCAGCAACACCGTGCTGTCGCCGCCGGCACCCCCGAGGACAGAGTCACCGGTGTCGCTCAGAACGATGACGCCCTGGGGCGCAGCCTCGGCCCTGGCGACGGCAGCGGCGACGGGAACGCTGGTCTTGATCTGGAACTCCTCGCGCATCGACCAAGCAAGGTCGCCGAGCTCGTCGGCGAGTCGGTCTGCCAGTTCTTGGTTCCCGTCGGTGTACACGACCGCCGCCCAACCGCCCTCCTCGACATCGAGCCACGGCTGCATCGGGAACGTGGAGACCGTGATCACGGTGTCGTTCTCCGACTCCATCGCCCGCGCCCGGTCGAACCAGGTCTTCATCGGATGCTGAGAAGTGAGGTACTGCTCTTGGTGGGAGATGAGCGGGATCTTGCGGAACGCCGTGATTGGCGACACCTCCCCCTCCACGATGCGAAAGAGGACCTTGGCCGAGGCGTAACCGGTGTCGAACGGGTCGTGCGGCTGGGTCCGATACCCGACCATGGCATCGCTGTGCTCCACCATCGCCCTGGTGATGTTGGCGTGGTGGTCGAGGGTGAGCACGATCGGCACGTCGGGTCCGACGATGCCACGGGCGAGCTCGGTGATGTAGCCGTCGACGTCGTCGACGGCTTCCGCCGAGCAGGCGCCGTGCACCTGAAGAGCCAGCCCGTCCAATTCGCCCGCCTCCCGCAGCCCCCGCTCGATCTCGCCGGTGAGATAGGCGAAGGTCTCGGCGTCCAGTCGCCCACCCGCACCCGCCCTGGCCTGGAAGATCGGCACGGACACGACGTCGGATCGCTCGCCTGCGGCTTTGAGGTAGCCGCCGATCGAGCCCGAGGTCGCGAGCGTGTCGAAAATCGCGTGCCCGTGGTGGATACCGAACGACTCGAAATGCTCTTTCGTCGTAGGGGACGGATTGAAGGTTGAGGTCTCCTGGGAGACCCAGATCACGCCGATTCGCATCGAGTCGCCTTTCATTGAGTTCCTGTCTGCCACCGGCCGATGCCGCCATCGACCGAGAATTCGAGCCCGAAGGGCTCGCAGAGGCGGGCGAACCGCTCAAGAATCGTGACTGCCAGTTCGCCTTCCGCCAGCCGCGGGGTACCACGGGAGCCCGCTGGTGCGGCAACGGACAGTTCGATCGGGTGAAGAGACATCGAGGCGAGACGCCCGCCGCTGAAGGTCATCCTCGGCACCAGCGACTCGTAGAACGGGCCACCGGTGACAAGGTCGTCGGCCACCGCCGGGTGGCCGACCAGATAGCTCCCACCGCCCTCGGCGGCAGGCCAACCTCTGAATCGGTCGAGATCGAAGAGGTTGGTCTCGAGGTTCACCGACGACACATCAGCGTTGCGAATGAGGGTGCACAGTTCGGCGAACCGGGGATCCTCGGGTCGATCGTGCTGGGCGATCCGGGTACCGATGATGGCGTCGCCGACGGCAGCGACCGTCCAGTCGTGGTCACAGAGGTCCTCTCCCGGCTCATGGACGATCTCGCCGACGACACAGCGCCGATGCTCGTGATTCTCGATATCTGAGATCTTTTCATGATAACGACGATGCTCAGTGGTCGATCCGATAGAGCCGGATGAAGGTCCAGTCCAGTTCCAAACCGAGTCCGGGCCCCGTGGGCACGTCGTAAAAGCCGCCCGCGATCCGGGACCGATTCGCGATCAGATTCCAGAAGATCGGATCGCGATCGGGGTGAAACACCTCCACGTAGGTGCCGTGCGGCACCGACGCCAGCAGGTGCGCCGACACCTGCGGTTCTTCGTGATGAGCCATCTCTACGCCGTACGACGCCGCCAGGCCGGCGACGCGACGCCACTCCGTCGGACCTCCGCTCCAAGAGGCGTCGAAGTTGCACACATCGATCGCCCCTGTCTCGAGCAAGCGACGAACGTCGCCCCGACCCAACTCACTCTGCCCCGCAGCAACCGGTACGCTGGCCATCACCCGCACATCTCGCATCCACAGATCCGCCGCAGTCCACCGCACCGGTTCTTCGAACCAGCGCAGGCCGTGCGGCTCGACGAGTCGGGCGAACCGCACCGCGTCGGCCACCTCGTAGCCCTGGTTGGCGTCGGCCATCAGCAGGAACGGCTCACCGGCTGCAGCCCGTCGCATCGCGATGAACCGCGCGGCGTCGACCTCGGGCGATGCAGAGCCCACCTTCATCTTGCAGCCGCCGATTCCCATCTCGAGATACGTCTCGACTTCGGCAGCCAACTCGGCCTCTGAGAGCCGGTAGTACCCGCCGATGGCAACGATCGGCAGTTCGGTACGCGCCCCACCCCAGAGTTGGAAGAGAGGCATCGCCGCGACCTTCCCGACGAGATCCCACAGCGCGCTGTCCACTGCTGCCATCGCCATCAGCACCAGCTTTCGATCACGGAGGATGTCGAAGGTGAGGGGGAGCATCGCCTGCCAGCACTGTTCGACCATCGCAGGGTCCAGGTCGGCCAGCCGGGGCTGGATCTCCTCGGTGATGATTCGCCCGATCTCGTGCTGGGTGTGGACTTCGTCGCCGTTGTAGCTCTCCCCGATCACCCCGTCGTCGGTGTGGACCCGGACGATCAATGTCGCCCTGGTATCCATCGAGTAATAGGAACCGTGGAACGTACGGCCCAGGGGCACCTCGAGGGGTATCACCTCGATCCGTTCGATTCTCATGCGCAGGTCGACCTCCGGAGTTGACAGTATCCACCCTCAGCGCCCATCGATGCCTCGCCCCTCGCGAGCGGTCCACCATGCGAAACGGAGAGGCACGTTGTGCCGACACGATCAGCACCACATTCCGACGGGATGGCGCGTCGTCTGTGACACCGACCGAGTGCGCAGAAACGGACACGACCGAAAGGTGCCGCCAGGAGCATGCGTCGTTACGTATTACCTGAACGGGTTTTTGCTTATCATGCTGGAACATGAAGCTCGCATCCGTCCTGACTCCCCTCTCCGATCTGAACCTCACGCTCGCTGCACAAACGGGGGTGGACGAGATCGTGGTCCGGAATCCTGGGCCGGACCTGTCCGAACTCGACGCGACCAAGGCCAGGATCGAGTCGTTCGGGCTCCGGGTCGGGGTCATCGAGGGAGGTCTCCCCATCCACGCCATCAAGCTCGGACGTGACGACGGCACCGAGATGACCCAGATGAAGGCACTCGTCAGACATCTCGGCGAAATCGGGATTCCCCTGGTGTGTTACAACTTCATGGCTGGAACCGACTGGATCCGAACTCGCGTCGACGCTCCTGAGCGGGGCGGAGCCAAGGTGACGGCGTTCGATCTCGCAGAGGTGGGGAACGCCGGCATCCCCGGACGGGAGTCGTACCATGAGACTCCACCCGAGTCCGGCATGTCCCGCGACGCACTGTGGACAAATCTCGAAGCATTCCTGACCGAGATGGTCCCCGTCGCAGAAGAGGCCGGGGTGACAATGGCGATGCACCCCGACGACCCGCCTCTCCCCGCGCTGCTCGGCAACGATCGGATCATGTATGACGTCGCCGCATTCGAACGACTCGTCGAACTCGTCCCGTCCCCGGCCAATGCGATCGGTTTCTGCCAGGGCACATTCTCGGAGATGGGGATCGACATCCCCGCCACGATCCGCCGACTGGGACAACACATCGCCTACGTCCACTTCAGGGATGTCAAGGGAACGCCGGAGCGGTTCACCGAAACGTGGCAGGACAACGGGCAGACCGACATGGTCGAGGCCATGCGCGCCTATCGCGAGGTTGGCTTCGACGGCCCGGTGCGGCCCGACCACGTGCCCCAGCTCATCGGCGAGGACGAGGGGTCACCCGGTTACACGATGCTGGGCCGTCTCTACGCCTACGGCTACATCCGGGCGCTCATCCAGGCCACCGCGCCCATGTCGACTCTCTGAACTTACGAACGGACTGCGATCACATCCACCTCGAAGCGGAGCGCAGGCGACAGGCAATTCGAGAGGATCGTCCGAGCTGGCAGTGGGTCGGTGAAGTACTCGCGATGGATCTCGTTGTGGCGGGGTCCATCGGCCGGGTCGCGGACGTACGTCGTCACACGCACGACATCACGCAACATGGAGCCCGGCGTCCCCGAGGACTCGAACGACGTTGTCCAGCGAGCGCCGACTTCCTCTTCAAAAGTGTCAGGGATGATCGTCCCCTCGTCGTCCACGGAGGCCTGACCACTCACAAACACGAACGCTCCGGCCCCGACGGCGGAAGTGAACGGAAGATAGGTCGAGAGGTCGGATTCGATCGGCTCCCGCCAGGCCTGATGGGGAGCATTCGCGGGCTCCAGGGACGCTAGTGCACCAGCGCTACGATCCGTCCGCGATGCGAAACACAGGAATCTCATGTTCGATCTGGTGATCCGCAACGCCTCTCTGATCGACGGCACCGGTCGGACTGCGCGGGCGTCTGATCTCGGCGCTCGCGACGGTCGCATCACCGCCGTCGGGACGATTCCGGAAGACGCGGCGGCCGCTCGAACCATCGATGTTGCCGGGCGGGTCCTGGCCCCCGGTTTCATCGACATCCACACCCATTCGGATCTGACGCTCGTCGAGGACGGCACCGGCGAGAGCAAGCTCCGTCAGGGCGTCACCACCGAGGTCGTCGGCAACTGTTCGTTCGCAGCCTTCCCGATCGAACCGTCCAGGCTCGATCTCCACGCCGACCATCTCGCCAGGGCCACCGCCTCGATCGTGCCGTGGTGGACCGACCTCGATGGCTATGCCGAGGCACTCGCCGCCGCTGGACTAGCGATCAATGTCGTCCCGCTCGCCGGCCACGGCACCCTCCGGGTAGCAGCGATGGGCGTCGATCAGAGGCCGCCGACCGCAGACGAACTCGCCCGCATGGAACGCGATCTCACCGTGGCCCTCGACCAGGGGGCGTTCGGGATGAGCACCGGCCTCACCCACGTGCCCAGCGCTTACGGCGATTTCGACGAGGTGGCCGCCCTCGCTCGGGTACTCGCCGCGCGAGGTGCCCTCTATGCAACGCACTCCCGTGTCAGCGGGACACTCGAACGCGGTTCGGTGGGAGAAGCCATCGACCTCGGACGCGAAACCGGGGTCACCGTGGAGTTCAGCCACATGGCGATCAACAATCCCAGCCGGTGGGGTACAGGCGCAGAACTCATGGGAATGTTGGAGGACGCGCGTGACGACGGGGTGGACATCGTCTTCGACGTCTACCCGTATCACGCCTCGTCCTCGTCCCTCACCCAATACCTCCCGCCGTGGGTCCAGGCCGGAGGAACCGAGGAGCTCCGCCGGCGGATGGCCGATCCCGCCGAACGGGATCGCGCACTCTCCGACATGACCGCCGGATGGTTTGGCGGCATTCCTTGGCTGTGGGACCGCTTCGTGGTGAGCCACACCCCCGACGGGTACGGGGTGGCCTCGTCGCTTGCCGACCTCGCCGCGGAAGCCGACGTCGACCCGTACGAGCACACCATCCGACTCTGCGAGCGATACGGGAACGAAATGCAGGTGGTCCTCTTCTACCGGACCGAGGAAGACATGGAGACGTTCCTCGCCCACCCGCTCTCGGTTGTGGGGTCAGACGGAAACGCGATTCCGCTGCACCAGCCGACGGCACGACCGCACCCCCGGAGTTTCGGAACCTTCCCCCGCGTGCTCGGCCGCTACACGCGTGACAGGGGTGTCCTGCAGCTCGCCGACGCCGTTCATAAGATGACGGGAGAACCGGCGCGGCGTCTCGGCCTCGCCGACCGCGGCGTGCTGCGCGAGGGAGCCGTTGCCGACTTCGTCGTCTTCGATCCCGCCACGGTAAGCGACAACGCGGAGTTCGGCGAGGAACCCGGCGCTCCGACCGGAATCGACATCGTTGCGGTGGCCGGGACCGTGATGGTCGAGAACGGCTCGCTGTCTGCCGATCGGCCCGGACGAGTACTCCGACGGACATGACGACTGCGCCATACATCGAATCCGTCCGTCTCCACCAGATCGCGGTGAGCCACCGAACGACGTGGTTTGTGACGGAGGTCACGACGGCCGACGGTTTCACAGGGCTGGGCGAGTGCTCCGATCTCCGCGATTCGGAGGCCGGAGCAGCCGTGATCTCGGCGGTCGCACCACTCCTCGCAACCAACCGTCTGGCGACGACCTCGACGCACTGGACGTACGGATCACCGACCATCTCGGTCATGGCGGGAGCCGCGCCGAGTCGTTCCTGCGCAGGCTCGTCGCCGGCATCGCGGCCGTCGGATCGGCGACCATCTTCGGGGAGCCGATCGATCGCAGGACCGTTGTGAGCCCGGCCGAAGAAATCGCCAACGGCGAACTCACCCTGACTCCGGTACCCGGCATCGGTGCAACCTTCGATCCCTCGGTGCTCGGAGACCGGATCACCACCAGTGAGTGGCAGCTACACACACAGGAAATGTCATGAAGGGCGTCGTCGTTGCCCCACAGCCCGCCGCCGTCGAGACCGGCGCCGCGGTCCTCGAACGCGGCGGAAATGCGTTCGACGCGGCCATCGCCACCGGATACATGCAGATCGTGACGGACCCCTTCATGTGCGGACTCGGCGGCTGGGGAGCAGCCACCTTGTATCACGCTGCAGCCGACCGGTTCGAACACATCGGCTTCTGGCCACGGATCGGTGCCCGCATGGCGCCCGACATGTGGGTCGACGACATCGAGGGCTACACGGAGATATGGCGGTTCGCCCTGTTCGCCGACCAGCGCAACATGATCGGCTACGGCTCCATCATGACACCGGGCACTGTCGCGGGCTTCGACGAGATTCACCGTCGTTTCTCCACCCTATCGATGTCCGAACTCCTCGCGCCGAGCATCGAGTTGAGCCGGCAGGGTTTCCCGATGCCCGAATACGTCGCCAATCGCGGCCACCAGCCGAGCCTCCCAGGCATGCCCCATCCGCGGGAGAAGTACGCCGCCACCCCCGCTGCCCGCGTCCTGTTCCACAACGCCGACGGAGAGTTGAAACGAACCGGTGAGCACTACGTGAACCCGGACCAGGCCGCCACCATCGAACGGATCGCTACCCATGGCGCCGAGGACTTCTACCGAGGAGGGCTGGCAGACACGATCATCGCCGACTTCGAGGCCAACGGAGCGTTCGTCACTCGCGAGGATCTCGCGAACTACCGCCCCTCGATCGAGCCGCCGCTGCGCGTGCGTTATCGACACGTTGAGGTGCATTCGTCGCCTGTACCGGGTGGCGGACTTCTCACACTGCAAGCACTGAACATCCTGAACCAGTTCGATCTGTCGTCTATGGAGCACGGCGGACCGGACCACTGCTTTATCGTCGGGGCCGCCCTCAGCTGGGTCGGTGTGACTCGTGGCAACCACCTCAGCGACCCCGCGTTCAATCCGGTTCCCACCGAGGAACTGCTGTCCGACGAGCACGCAGCGCGAATCGCCGACCGCATCCGCGTAGGCGAGCTCCCCACCCGGCGCCAGCTCAACATGCCGGGCGACACCACCCACCTCTCCATCATCGACGAGCAAGGCAACTGCGCGTCGATCACACAGACCCTGACGACATGCTCCGGCGTCGTGATCCCGGGCACCGGGTTCACCTGGAACGACTGTGTGAGCCTGATGGATCCGGTGCCTGGTCGTCCCAACTCCTACGAGCCGGGCAGAGCACGGGCCAGCGCGGTCTCTCCGACGATCATCCGCAAGAACGGGACCCCGTGGATGGTGGTCGGCGCCCCCGGCGGTTGGTCGATCAGTTCCGCCGTGGCGCAGGCGATCAGCAACGTCGTGGACTTCGGGATGTCGCCGGTGGAAGCCGTCTCGGCACCGCGCCTGCACAGTGAGGGCCAGCCGGTGTACGCGGAACTGCGTGTCTCGTCCAAGACTGTCGAGCAGCTCCGATCACGAGGTATGGAATTGGTCCACTCGTTCCACAACTACGAACCGGCATTCGGCTCGGTGCAGATGGCGATGGTGGAGAACGGCGACTTCCGGGGTGGGGCCGATCCGCGCCGGCTGGGCGGTGCGGTGGCCTATTCGAGGGCGTAGCCATCCCCTTTGAGTAGGCGACCGACTCGTTCGTGATATCGAATATGGGTTATGGGTATGCTGCGCGGCACGAATCGGATAGGAGAACAATGGAACGCGTCCTCGTCGCGCTGCTTCGTCAGGAGAGCCACAGTTTCGTCCCGGGAGTCACGTCGCTGGCCGACTTCGAGCTGAACGGGATCGCGGAGGGCGCAGACGTCCTTCGTCGGGCAGGCAACCGCGAAATGGACGGCTATCTCGATATCGCTGATGCCGAGAGCGTCGAACTCGTCCCGCTGTTCGACGCGATGGCCCACTCGGGTCCTGTCGTCGCCGATGCTGCCTTCGAGCACTTCGTCGGAATGCTCATCGAAGGTGTGAAGGCGAATCTGGACTCCATCGATGGGGTGATGCTCGGACTCCACGGCGCGATGGTGACCGAGAGCCTCGACGACGCCGAAGGGGAGATCCTCGCCAGGGTGCGCGAGGTGGTCGGTCCTGAGATGCCGATCGCAGCGACATTCGACCTCCACACCCACATGACCGCCCGCATGGCGGCAAGCGCTGACATCATCGTCGGCTACCAGACCTGTCCCCATGTCGACCTCCGCCGCACGGGGAAGGCAGCGATGGAAATCCTGGTTCGAACGATCCGTGGCGAGGTCCACCCCAAGGTCTCGATGCGGAAGTACCGCATGCTGACGACATCTGAGACCCACGACGATCGCGTGCTCCCGAACAAGCGCGTGATCGATCGCCTCCACGAGGCCGAAGAGGACCCCCGCATCTTGGCTGCGACGGCGTTCTGCACCCAACCGTGGCTGGACATCTCCGAACTGGGTTGGTCGACGGTGATCGTCACCGACGCCGCCCAGGACCTCGGGCAGGAGACCGCAGATTCGATCGCCCGCACGGCCTGGGACCATCGCGACGAGTACCTGCTCGAGAAGACGGACGTCGACGAGGCCATAGACACCGCCCTCGCCGTAGACGGCGTATTCGCATTGTCGGAGGGCGCGGACAGCACCACCGCCGGCGGCCTCGGTGACGGAAACCTGCTGCTCAAGGCCCTTCTCGCGAGAACCGATCTGACAGCGCCGTGCATTCTCATGGTGCGCGACGGCGAAGCGGTGGCAGAGTGCATCGCCGCCGGAATCGGCGGCACCGTCACCACCACACTCGGCGGCAAGTACAACCCGAAGTTCTACTCCCCCGTGAAGGTCTCAGGGACGGTCCGCACACTCACCGACGGCCACTACCTCAACCACTACGGAGGCATCCGGTGGCTAGAGATGGGGCCGACCGCCGTTCTCGACATCGGGAGCATCGCGATCATGGTGACGACGCACCGCCCCCGTATGGTCGACTACGAGGCGTATCTGAGCGTGGGACTCGATCCGCGCCTCGCCAAGATCGTGCAACCCAAGTCGGCCGGGGCCTATCGAGAGTATTACGAGAAGATCGCCACCTGTATCGACGTCGACGTGCCCGGGCCCGCAGGCAGCGACCTCACGGCACTCCCGTACACCCGCATCCCCCGCCCCCTGTGGCCATGGGACGCCGACCTCGAAGAACCCTGGGAAGACTGAAGAAACCTGCCTTCTCGGCGAACCAGGGTCGCAAGAACACGACCGTTCGCGTGGGTAAAGCGCGCCTGGGAACAGAGGGCCAGACTTACGACGCCCGCAACCGGTCAACTCCGGACGATGGCGGTGGCCTCGACTTCGATCATCAGATCGGGATGGAGCAACTCACTGACGCCGACGAACGCCGACGCCGGCAGGATCTCGCCGAACACCTCTCCGTGAGCGCGCCCGGCTTCCTCCCACTGGGAGATGTCCGTCAGGAAGACCCTGGTACGTACGACATCCTCGACGCGACCGCCGAGCTCCTCGATCGCCTTCCTGATCACATCGATGCAGTACTTGGCCTGCTCGTACATGTCGCCAGGAGCGATGATGGCTCCGCCCGGCCCAGATGCTGTGGTCCCGGCGACCTCGATCACGTCGCCCACCCTCACGGCGCGCGAGTATCCGACATGGGACCACGCCCTCTCCGAAGGCACCCTCTGCACGTCCATACGTTCACCTTTCACTTCTTGTCGAGCCAGCGAGCTTCCGAGCCGGCAGGTCCGTACACCCAGTACACAACCATCGGAGCATCAGGTCCGGCGGTCGTGCGATGTCGCAGATGGGCAGGGGTCACGACAACGGATCCCTCCGACACCAGGATCTCCTCGTCTTCGATCACGATCGTTCCGGAGCCGCGCACGATCATCGCGAACTCCTCGGCGCGATGCGTGTGCTCCGGCACCGAGCACCCCGCAGGCAGGGCAGAGATGCCCCACGCCATGTCCTCCGACGACTCAAGGTCGGGCGAGGCCTGCACGGCAACAACTCGGCCGTCGATGAGGGGGAACCTGTCCGTGCCGACACCAGAGTCGAGCACCGCCAGCGCTCCTTCGACGAGCACATCGAGGTCCCTCACGACGTAGTTGCTCATGGCTGATCACTCCTCATTTTGTCACCGAGAATCCACCATCGACGTTCACGACCTCCCCGGTCATGAACGATGCTCGATCCGACAGGAGGAACTCGACCACCTCAGCGAGCTCAACCGGCTCGGCGAACCGCTGGAGCGCATGGCCGAGCCGGCGGGATTCTGCATCGAAGATCTTCTGCTCGATCGCAACCACAATGCTCGGTGTGTTCACGTATCCGGGAGCAACGGCGTTCACGCGAATACCGTGCTGTGCCCACTCCACCGCCAACGTGCGAGTGAGCGCCCCGACAGCGGCCTTGGCGACGGCGTAGGGAAGTCGTCGCGGCCACCCGAAGGACTGGGCGACCGACGAGAAATTGACGATGGCGCCGCCCCCACCCTCCACCATCAGCCGGGCCGCCGCCTGACACATGTAGAACGTGGCATCGAGGTGTACACCCAACACCGCGTGCCACTCGGCAGGGGTGAGATCGAGACTCGGACGATCGAGATGGCTACCGGCGCAGTTGACCAGTCCGACGAGACGATCATCGTCTACCGCCGCCGGGACCATCGACGCCACCGCATCGGGATCCGAGACGTCGCACAGATGCGCCCTCGCACGTTCCCCTATTGCGGCAGTAGTCCGCTCGAGCATGTCGATGTCGCGATCCACGAGCGCCACTCGCGTCGTCTGGTGACGCTCCAGGACGACGCGCGCAACACTCGGTCCGATTCCGCTGGCTGCACCGGTGACGATCACGACGTCGGTCATGTCTCGATCACACAGATCGGATCGCCGGCATGGAGTTCCGTCCCCGCCTCGGCAAGGAGTTCGACGACCACTCCTCCGACGGGCGACGGACCATCGGCGTCCACCTTGTCGGTCTCAACGGTAAGCAGCACTTGCTCGAGCTCCACACGATCACCGGTGCCCACGTGCCACTCGACGAGTGTCGCGGCATCCACCGAGTCCCCAAAGTTCGGGAGCTTGACACGTGTCCTGGCCATCAGTCGGAGGGTGCCGCGTAGATGTTGGCGAACATCGCTGGGACCTGGGGCCCTTCGGCGGCCTTGACTGTCACCATTGCCTCTTCGACCCGGCCGGTGACGTCGCGATCGAGCGCGGCTCGGGAGTCCGCGGAGAGCGCACCCTCCTCGACGAGCCGGCTGCCGAGGATGGCGATCGGATCCCGCTCCAGCCACTCATCGAGTTCGCCGGCGCGACGATAGGGCGCAGTGTCACTGCGGGAGTGTCCCACGAAGCGGTACGTCTTGACCTCGACGAAGCGCGGACCAGGCCCTGACCTGGCGGCCTCGAACTCGACCGACAGCTCCTCGATGAGAGAATCGACGTCCTGGCCGTCGACGGCCCGGGACGGAATGTCGTACGCGGCCCCCCGCCGATACAGATCCTCGAAAGGAGTCGTCCGATCGATGCGGCTGTACTCGCCATACAGGTTGTTCTCGCACACGAAGACGACGGGCACGTTCCATACGCTGGCCAGGTTGAGCGCCTCGTGGAATGCGCCGATGTTGGTGGCGCCGTCACCGAACACGGCGACACCGATCCCGTCCGTACCGGCTGCCCGACGCCCGATCGCCGCCCCGACTGCAACCGGGATGCCGGCGCCCACGATGGCGAAGGTCGGCAGGAGACCAATCGACAGATCGGACAGGTGCATCGATCCGCCAACGCCGCCGATCGAACCGACCGTCTTGCCGAGCACCTCACCCATCACGGATGTAGGAGTCATCCCGAGTGCGAGCGCATGTCCATGTCCTCGGTAGGTACATGTGACCACATCCTCGGGCGTGGTCGACGCGGCGATCGCGACGGACACCGCTTCCTGCCCCTGGCAGGTGTGGGTGGTGCCCTTCACGAGCCCTTCGGCAAACATCGCCTGGATGCACTCCTCGGTCCGGCGAATCTCGAGCATCCGGTCGAGCTGTGCGACCCTGTCGCTCAACGCTTCTCGACGTTCGAGTTCCACAGTCATACGCTCACTCCCTCCCTCCCCCACCAGGCGCCTAGAGATCGGCCCGTCGCCAGCAAGGAGTCGACCTGGGCGACCACTTCGTCCGAGGAGGGCAGGTATCGCGCTTCGAGGTCCGGAGCGAAGGGCACGGGGACGTCAGGAGTCGTAACCCGGACGACTGGCGCCAGGAGATCGTCGAGTAGTTCTTCGGCGACAGCGGCAACGATGTCAGCTCCCCAGCCGCCCGACCAGGGGCTCTCTTCGACGACGACGAGCCTTCCCGTCTTGGACACGGACTCGAAGACGAGTTCTCGATCCCAAGGCTGAATGGTCAGCAGGTCGATCACATCGGCAGTCCATCCAGCGGCACGAGCAGCTGCCTCGGCCACACCCACGGTGCTTCCCAACGTCACCAGCGTGACGTCGTCGCCACGCTGCCGCAGCTCGCCCACCCCAAGCGAGAATATCTGATCGTCGGACGGATCGAACTCCTCGCGCTCCGCGTACAGGGCACGGGGTTCGAGGACGACGACTGGGTCATCGTCGCGCACCGCCGCACGGATCAGCCCATATGCGGTGCGCGAGCCAGACGGCATGGCGACCTTGATTCCGGGACTCCCGATCAGCCATCGCTCCAGTGTCTGGGAGTGCTGGGCACCGAACCCGATTCCTCCACCGGCGGAGGCACGGACCACCAGCGGGACCCCGATCTCCCCGCCTGATAGGTAGCGGTAGAAGGCGGCCTCGGTGACGAGTTGATCGAGGGCCACCCCCAGGAACTCGACGAACATGATCTCGACTACCGGCCGCAGTCCGGTGGCCGCCGCACCGACGGCTGCGCCGAGAAAGCCCATCTCGGAGATCGGAGTGTCCCTCACACGACTTCCGAACTCTTCGTAGAGCCCCACCGTGGCCTTGAACACACCCTCGGCTTCGGCCACATCCTCTCCCCAGACCACCACGGAGGGGTCGGCGCGCATCTCGTCACGCAGGCCAGCCGCGATCGCCTGGTTCATTCGCATCAGCATCGGGTCACGACCTCCGAGGGTTGTTGCTCCATGGCAGTTCGCACAAAAGACTGGATGGCCAATGCGCGTCCGCGCACCAAGAGTGCCAGATCTTCAACGTCTTGCCAATAATCTGAACTTATTTCAGCTATCATGAGCATTGTCCTGAGCGCGGGCAGACACGCGACCTCACCCGCTCGACCGAGCCCCGGTCTGGACGACATAGGGAGCCGTGGGGTCTGCCGGAGCGAACACCGCCCGCGACGCAACGCCGCGGTGCACCCAACCCGTGGACAACTCGTACCGGACAGTCGGGGTGTCACCACCCTCGGGACCCAGCTGACCCAGTTGCGTGTCGAGTTCCGCCCGCCCATCAGGGTCGACCCCTGGAAGCACCAGGAGCAGGGCGCCCCCGTCACCGAACTCCGCTGAGACTCCGAACCGTGTGCGGCGGCTTTTCGTGACCGCCCCGCAGACGAGCCGTCCGTGCAGAACCGTGTTGAGGGTCTGTAGGACTCGGAACGATGGTCTGGGATTGCACATGCGGGTCAGAAGCCCGCCTCGCAGGTCCATCGTCCGGTCGAGTTCGACGAGGGTGTCGACAAAGATCCGGGTGTGTGCGAAGGGCGCGAGGGCAACCATGGCTTCGGCTGCGAGCCACGCGTCCGCGGCGAGTCCCTGCAGCCCTACTTCAATCACCACATCGACGCGAGCCACGGCTGATAGGCCTTCGCTCAGCACATCCACGAGATCCCACAGTTCGTCGCGGTCGTCGATGTGACAGACCGCCCGATCGACCGGCGCCGATCCTGCCGACAGCACGGTATCGAGCGGTCGAAGCGCAGCGGGCTTGTAACCGAATCGCTGTCGCCGATGCATCTGCACGCCTTTGATGTGCGCGAGTGTGACCTGGCAGATCGAAAGCGCACCCGCGGCAGCCTCCGAGAGCGCACCGAGGGAGCCGAGCACATCCTCACCTGGCTCGACGTCTCCGGGGATCTGAATTTCGACGCCGTCGACGTCGGATGCGACGGCCGCAACCCGGTCGCGCAGATCCGACCCCGCCTCCCACAGGTACGTCGCCACAGTCGCCAATCCCTCGGAGCGGAGGAGTTCGTGTCGTGATCGGAGGCGGTCTTCGTCGAGTTCGCTGCCGGGAATCCGAACAGACTGTGCTCCCATCTCGACGAGCGCGAGGAGCGGGTAGTCGTTCCTGACCGGCTGGCGCACCGTCGACGGAAACGTGATCGGCACGTCGGCGTAGTTGGCAAGAGGATGTCGCAACGTCACTCCGAGCTGGGATGTCGACAGTTCTCTCGGCGTGCCGGTGAGGAGGATCTCCCGCCCCTCCCCGGGTGGCGTGGTGGCCGCCGCCCCTTGCGTGCGGAGGAAGTTGATCCGCATGTCATCTGGGTAGACACGGACGAGGAACATGCCCAACTTGTCGGCGTCGTTGTGACCCTGGGCGGGCGGCGCCGCACTCGAGAACAACTCACAGAACCCGGGACGCGTCGTCGAAGTCGACGGGAGCACATGAAACCGGGTGCCGGCGCGCTCATTGACGAATGCGAAGTGGCTGTGGCCCTGGAACACCCTCTCCACCTGATGCCGGGTGAGCAGGTCGAGGAGGCGGGAACGGGCAGGCTCGGCGATGTTGTCGTAATGGCCGAGCGACGGCTCGCCATCATCCATCACATAGGCCGGGATGTGATATCCAATCACGGTTCGCATCTCCGCATGCGCCCGCAACGTCGCCTCCAGCCATTGCCACTGCTCGGCTTCGGCGGCGAGGGCGGTGTTGTTCATCACCGACGTGTTGAGCAACACGAAGTGCACGTCGCCTTCCGTGAAGTCGAACCACGACGGCGCGACGTGCCCGTGGTAGTAGTCGAGGAAGTCATCCGTGGTCCAGGGCGCCGCAGTCGTCGGATCCGGCTTGTCTCCGACATCGTGATTTCCTGCGGCGTGGTGGATGGTGATGCCGAGCGCGTCGAGTTGGTCTTTTGCCTGCCGGAGTGACTCCGCGAAGTCAGACGTACCCGGGAACTCCTGGACCAGGTCACCGAGGTGGATCACGAACTTCGGATCGAGGTGACGAGAGAGGTCGACAGCCTGGCCGATTCGGGCGGTCTGATAGCGACGAGTCTCGAACTCGCCGGTATTCGACTTCTCGGGCAGGACGTAATGCGTGTCCGCCATGACAACGAACTCGAAGATCGGCGTCTCGAGCTGCGTGCGATCGACCATGTGGGTTCACCTTTCCATACGACGCAAGAGCGCGGGCCGACGACACGGGCGACCAACTCGTACAGACTTGCCGACCCACCTTCACAGATCGCCCATTTCGGTGTCGGTATGTGCAAGACCACTTCCGACTGTCCGTGCGAGCAACACGGGCATGCTGTTCTGCATGTTCGGAATATCCGAGGTTGTTTAGGATAGTGAAATACTGATCTCCGCGTCCTGCGACGCCGAGTCCTGACCAATCGTCGGTCGCGACCGACGGCACATCGAGAAGTGAGAAGGACGATGTCTGGCACCAATGCAGGACCGGCAAAGGAGCCGAGCGACCGCACTCCTGGCCTGCTCCTCACGCTGAATCGAGGTATCCAGGTTCTCGAGAAGGTCGCCATGGAACGCGGCCACGCAACTGCCAAGTCCCTCGTTGCCGCGCTCGAGATCAACCTCGGCACGTGCTACCAGATCCTGCGAACCCTCCAAAACGCCGGATACGTTCACAGAGTCCCCGGCGGCCGGTACGTGCTCGGCACCAGGGTCGGCTACCTCACGGACCGTTACGACACCACCGTGGCTCCGTCGCCTGAGCTCCTCGACATCCTGCGCGGCCTGCATCAGGAACTGGGTGAGACCGTCTACATCACCATCCGTCGGAGCGCCGACCTGCCAATCGTCGGGCTGCTCGAAGGGACCAACATGCTCAGAGTGGGCAGCCTGACCGTCGGATATACCGGCCACACTCACATTCGAGCCTCGGCGAAGGCCTACCTCGCGCATGTCCCCCCGGAGTCCCTCGATGAATTCTTCGAGACCCGCACATTCGAGGCCCTGACCCCGAACACGATCACGACCTGGGGAGGATTACTCGAAGAACTCGAGTCCACTCGCCGGCGCGGCTACGGCATCGACCGCGAGGAGTACACCACCGGTGTCTCGTGCATAGGCGCCGTGATCGTCGATTCCGACGGCCGACCCTACGGCGCCTACGGCACCTCGCTGCCGGCCGGTCGATTCGTCGAGGAGGAAGCCTCGATCGCCGCTCATGTGATTGCCTCCGCCGAGCGGGCCTCACGAATGCTCGGCTATGAAGGCCCTTACCCACCGAAAGGAAGGCGACAATGACCGACGCCTCGATGTTCGACCTGACCGACCGTGTTGCGCTCGTCACAGGGGGCGGCACCCACCTGGGGCGGGCGATGGCCGAAGGACTCGCAGCGCACGGAGCCAGGACGTTCGTCGGCGGACGACGGCCGGAACTCATCGAGGAGACGGCTGCTGCAGTCCGCGACAACGGAGGATGGTGCCAAGCGGTGCAGATGGACATCACCGATCCCAGGCGCGTGGACACCGCCCTCTCCGATATCGCCTCCGAAGCCGGCCCTGTCGACATCGCGGTGTGCAATGCCGGCGCCAACGCCGAGAGTTCGTTCCCGCCCGACACCGATCTGGATGCCGTCCGCGCCACATGGGAGTCCCATCTCCTCGGAACCATCACCACCGCCAATGCCGCTGCCCGCTACATGCTTCCTCGCCACTCAGGTTCGATCATCACCGTGTCCTCGGTTCATGGCTCCCTGGCCGCCGACCCTCGCCTCTACGCCGGGCTCGACATGAAAAAGCGCTCGAGCCTCGCCTACCAGACATCGAAAGCAGCGATCATCGGACTGACTCGGAACCTCGCCGCCGAGTTCGGACGGTCGGGCGTCCGAGTCAACTGCATCAGCCCAGGACATGTGCCGAAGCCCGACGCGAACCCGGAGTTCGTACGCCGTCTCGTCGACGGAAATGCACTCGGTGTGATGGGCGTCCCTGAGGACATGAAGGGGGCGGTGCTGCTCCTCGCATCCGATGCCGGACGTTTCATCACCGGCCACAACCTCGTGGTCGACGGCGGGTGGTCGATCTGGTGACCATCCGGATCCTTCGAGACACATCTCCCACGAAAGGACGAACATGCGGATAGCAACCCTCGGGCTCAGCCACGAGTCCAACACGTACTCGCCGGTTCCGGCCAGTCTCGACAAGTGGTTGGCGGCCGGGCCGGTCGAAGGCGATGATCTCGTCAGGGAGTTCGCCACATCCCAAGCCACCCTTGGCGGCTACCTCGAAGCCGGCGACGCTCATCCGGACGTCGACGTCGTACCGCTGCTGTTTTATCGACTGACACCGATGAACGCCATCACCGAAGAAGCGTTCGAAACGATGGTGGGAGCACTGCTCGATGCACTACGTGAGCAGGGACCATGGGACGCCGTGCTGCTCGCGCTTCATGGGGCAGCGGTGTCCGAAGCCCACCGCGACGCCGACGGCGAGATCCTGCGGCGGGTGCGCGAACTGGTCGGACCAGACGTCCCAGTCGGCGTGTCGCTCGACATGCACGCCAACATCTCGTCGGCGATGGTCGACAACGCAACGATCATCAACACCTACATGACCAATCCGCACCTCGACCCGCGTCCTCGGGCGAGACTGGCAGCCGAGTTGATCATCCGCACCGTGCGTGGAGAGATCCGACCGGTGAAGGCACTGGAGATGCCTCCGCTCGTGATCAACATCCTGCGTCAGGGAACTAGCGACTCCCCGATGCGCGAACTGGTCGCATTTGCCGCCGAGCAGGGGAAACGGCCCGGCGTGTTGTCGGTGAGCGTCGCCGAAGGGTTCCCATACGCCGATGTCGAAGAAGTGGGGATGGCCTTCATAGCCATCACCGACGGCGACGAGGTGCTCGCAACAGACATCGCCCAGAAGATGGCGTCTGCCGCCTGGGATGTCCGCGACGATATGACCGGCGACGGAACCGATATCGACGAGGCCCTCCTCCACGCCGCGGCTGCCACGAATCATCCCGTCGTACTGCTCGACGTCGGCGACAACGTCGGTGGGGGCAGCCCCGGGGATTCGACCCACGTCCTCGCCGCCGCACAGCGGTTGGGCGTGCGCGACCTGTTCCAGTCCCTCTGTGACCCGGAAGCTGTCGCCGCATGTGCTGTCGCCGGGGTCGGCGCAACCGTGGAACTCGAGGTTGGAGGCAAGACCGACGACCTGCACGGCTCGCCCGTGTCCATCCGCGGAGTCGTTCGGGTCCTCGACAGCGGCCGCTTCGAGGATCCGGGTGCGACGCACGGCGGGTTCCGCTTCTTCGACGTCGGGCTGAGAGCCGTCGTCCACACCGAAGACGGTCACACACTCATGCTCACCAGCCTTCCAGCAGGTAATCCGAGCCTTCAGCAGCTGATCAGTGTCGGCATCAACCCTCACACCCAACCGATCATCGTCGCCAAGGGCGTGCACTCCCCGCGTGGCGCGTTCGAGCCGATCGCAGCGGAAATGATCTGGCTGAACACGCCGGGATGCACAAGCGCAGACCTCTCCTCGCTCGAGTACCGGCACCGTCGGCGGCCGATGTTCCCCTTCGAGCCTGAAGCCGAGTACCACCCCGCCACAACCGATCGGAGTGACCGATGACCGACAATCATGACCGTGACGCGGCCTTCGTTGCGCTCGAACCCGTTCTCAGCGCCGCACCTGGGCCCGACACCACCGTGCGACCCGCAGTCCTCCACGATCGACTGCTCGTACTCTCGGGCCAGGTCGCATTCCGCGGCTCAGAGCTGATGGCGGTCGGTCGTCTCGGCGACGACGTCGACGTGGAAACGGGCCAGGCATGCGCCCGCCAGTGCGCGATCAACCTGCTCGGGCGAACTCAGGAACTGCTCGGGTCGCTCGCCGAAGTGGAACAGGTCGTCAAGCTGACCGTGTTCGTGGCCAGTGCACCCGGGTTCCGGGAACAGCACGTGGTCGCCAACGGCGCGTCACAGGTGTTCCGGGACATTCTCGGCAATGCAGGAACACACGCGCGATCCGCGGTCGGCATGTCGGAGCTGCCGCTCGGCACACCAGTCGAGGTCGAAGCGATCATCGCGGTGCGTTGAACACTCGATCAGAAGATCGTGTGGACGAGTTCGGTCACGCGGTAGTCGTCGTCGACCATCAGCATCACGCGCCACTTGTCGAACGTCGTGCACGGATGCCCGATGCCGAAGCCCACGAGGTCCCCGACTGCGAGCGGGTCCTCCGCGTCGAGATCGAGATACGCGTGCTGGTCGTTGATCACGGAGACTTGGATCGGTGCGATCTCCTCGACCTCGGACGAACCGCACCGACGCACCTTCTTGGCAACGGGAAGCTGCCCGTCCGAGGCGGCATCGCGTTTGCCGAGACCCACGAGGGCTAGGGTCGGTTCGGGCCGGGAGAGCACGGCGGCCCATATTTCGATCGAAGCTCTGAGACGGGAGTCGTCGTCGACACGAGGCGACTCGCCCATCGGCGACTTCCGGTTGTACCCGACGTCATCGTGGCTGATGTACCCCCCCGTACGAAGCACGATCCGAGTCGGGGTGTCCCCGAGGTTCACAAGCGAGAATCGATCGACGACATGATCGAAGTATGCGCTGCCTCCGGCGGTGACGACGACCTCAGGGGACGGCTCGAATAGGTTCTCAGCATGGACTGCGTGGGTGGCTTCCACCACCGCGTCCAGGAACTCGACGACGACTTCTCGGGCAGTTCTGTCCCCGTCCGCTCCGAGGATCCCTTCGAACCCCGACACTCCCGTGAATGCCAGGTTGGGGGCGGCCGCGGCAGCTCGCGCCACAGTGAGCGCCTCGTCGAGTGAACGAACACCGGTGCGTCCGCCGTTCACGCCGACCTCAAGCAAGACTGGGAGTCGTGGGCTAGCAGGATTGATGGCGAGGACATCACTGAGCAGCTGAACGCCACGGAGTGAGTCGACGTAACACATCACGTCGAAGCCGTCGGCAATCGCCCGGCCGAGCCATTCGATCTCGGCGGGGACCACTACCTGATTGGCGATGATGACCCGTGGCACGCCTGCTTCCCGCATCCTTGCCGCCTGCCAGACCGTGGCAGCCGTGATCCCCCAGCAACCGTCTTCAAGCTGGATCCGAAAGATCGCCGGCGCCATTGTCGTTTTGCCGTGCGGGGCGTGCGACACACCGTGGCGTGCGCAGAATGCAACCATCGTCGCGCTGTTGTGCCGGATCGCCGATTCGTGGAGCACGGCGACGGGAAACCCGGTATCTGCGTCAAAAACGCTCCAGCCCGTCCCGGCCTCCCCGCCGAACGGAAGCCCCTTCAGTCCAAGCGTCGGAGCTTCGAATCGCGGCAAGTCGGACGGCGTTCCTTCATGCTGAGCCATGTCCGGCATTGTAACGACGGTTTCACATGGTGAATTGGCACTTTCATCCGAGCTAGCATCGCAGTAATGACCGGCTTCCCCACCCGAGGCCTCTGGCGCCACTCGTCATTTCTCCCGGTGGCCGACGTATCGGCCGTCGTCTCACTCGGCGAAGGTGACACGCCGCTCATCGAGGCAGCAGGACCGACGATCGCGAATCTGGCTGCTGGCTCGGTCCGATTGAAGGCCGAGTACCAGAACCCGACGGGGAGTTTCAAGGATCGCATTGC
The DNA here is from genome assembly GCA_964501055.1 of uncultured Acidimicrobiaceae bacterium. Classification (GTDB taxonomy): domain Bacteria; phylum Actinomycetota; class Acidimicrobiia; order Spongiisociales; family ZC4RG35; genus DATHWB01. The sequence continues at coordinate 9,335 of CAZCRP010000001.1, read as the reverse complement.
CGCCGTCGCCGCGGGGCTGATTCGCGAGGGAGGTTTGCGGGGCGCAGTTGGCACGTCGTCGGGAAACGGCGGAGCGGCCATCGCCGCATACGGTGCCCGCGCCGGCTTCCCTGTCGTCCTCTTCACCCTCTCCGGCATCGTCGACGGCAAACTGCAACAGATCCTCGCCCACGGAGCGACGACGCATCTGGTGGAAGGCATAGGAGTCGACGGTGCGGCGACCGACTCTGTCGCTCCGACTATCGCCCGCATGGCGGAAGACGCGGGCTGGCTGCCGTTTCTCACCGGCGCCCGGTACCTGCCTGATGCGATGCGTGGAGCCGAGACGATCGCATTCGAACTCGCCGAACAGCACCCTGACGCGGACGCAGTGTATGTACCTGTTGGCGGCGGTGGTCTCCTTGGATCCATCTGGCGGGGGTATCAGCGACTGGGCGTGACTATGCCCCGACTCGTCGGAGTCCAGCCGGCAGGATGCCCCACCCTTTCGCGGGCACTTGCCGGAGACCGCACCCCGCTTCCCGACCGTGTGAGCACGACGGTCTCCGGTCTGCAGGTGCCTGTTCTCTTCGATTTCGGCGCCATCGATGCCGTCGAGGCGACGGGTGGGCATGTCGTAGAAGTGACAGACGAGCGGGTGTGGGACACTCAGCGCCTGCTCGCGAGAGAAGAAGGTGTGTTCGTGGAACCCGCGGGAGCGACTGCACTCGCCGGGGTATTCGTCGACGTTGCCTCTGGTCGTCTCGAACCCGACGCGGACATCGTCGCCGTGCTGTCGGGGGCGGGTCACAAGGACTCGACTGCCGTCGCCAGGCTCGCGGAGGGCAACACCACGCTTCGGGTTTCCGCCGATCGAGTCGAGGCGGCGTTCAACCGACTTCAGGAGCGGGCATGACAGTGCGACGCATCGATGCCGGCCCGGCAGGGGGCTTCGACATCCACCGCGTCGACAGTGGCGTCTCCGGCCCACGGTTCGTGGTACTGGGCGGCGTGCACGGCGACGAAACCGAAGGTGCACTCGCCGCCGGCCGGCTCGCAGCATCGCCGCTCACTCCGGTACGGGGGATCATCGACATCGTGCCCGTGTGCCACGAAGCGGCGTTCGCAGCCGACAGCCGCACGAGTCCGATCGACGGCGGAAACCTCGCACGTGTCTTTCCCGGCGACCCGGACGGTACAGCCACCGCCCGCCTCGCCCACCACCTCCTCACCGAGGTCCTCGACGGAGCCGACTTCCTCATCGACCTGCACACCAGCGGACAGCAGTACGACATGCCGTTTCTCGCCGGCTATCGCGGTCAGGATCCTGACGAACAGACCATCGATGAACGGGCCGCGATCGCCTTCGGAGCGGACTTCGTTTGGCGACACCCGCACCGGTCCGAGGGGCGGACGGTCAGCGTCGTGGAGCACGCTATCTACTGCGAGTCACCCGGCGGTGGCCCGACGAATCCTGCCACCGTGGACGCCTATGTCGACGGCGTGCATCGGGTCCTCGCCGAACTGGGATGGGTGGCAGAGGGTCCGCCTCGCCGGACCGAACCCCAGATACGCGTGACAGGCGGCGGCGACCTCGACAGCGACATGGTCTCCGTCGCCCACCCAGGCGTCTTCCTTGCCGATGTAGACCGGGGCGACCGAGTCACCACGGGCCAGCACCTGGGGCATGTCGTCGATGTAGTAGGTACAGTCCTGGAGGAACTGGTTGCCTCCAACGATGGTCACGTGATGGCCCTCAAGCGACGCTCGCCGGTGGTCGCCGGAGACCTCGTCGTGTGCCTCGCATCTCACGATTGATCTCCATATGTCACTCGACTCCGCGCAACTCGAACACTTCCACATCTACGGATACCTTCCGGTCCACGGTCTGCTGGACCCGACGAAAGATCTCGACCCCGTGACCGACGAATATCGAGGTGTGCTGGATCGACTGGCGTCGAACCTCCTCACGTCCGGAGCGATCGAGGACACGTACGCCGATCAGGCGTTCGCTGAACGCTTCATGCGAATCGTCGCCGCCACGGGTAGCGCACACGCCCAGTACTTCGACTTCTCCCTCCCGCAGACGGCGATCGAACCGGCCACGCCAATGTGGACCGGGCCGGGAATATTCGCGCTCCTCACAAACCCCGCGCTGCTCGATGCAGTCGAATGCCTCATCGGAGAGGAGATCGAGTCGAACCCGGTTCAGCACGTGCGGATCAAGCCCCCAGAGGGTCTCGTGGCACCCGATCTCGCCGCCGGTCAACACGCGTTGCACGCCACCTCCTGGCACCAGGACAACGGAGTCATCACCCCGGATGCCGACGACTCCGACATCCTCACCGTGTGGATCCCACTCACGAGAGCGACAGCTCGCCACGGCTGTCTGCAGGTGATCCCGGGGAGCCATCGCGGAGAGATCCTGGTGCACTGTCCTCGAGGACCTGCAGGACTCGAGATCCCGTCCTCGGTGTTGTCCAGGGAGGGAGCGGTGGCCGTCCCCCTCGAACCTGGAGACGCCCTTTTCCTCCACCGTCGTACGGCGCACGCATCGCTCCCAAACGTCAGCAACGAGATCCGCTGGAGTTTCGACCTCCGATACAACCCGACGGGCCAAGCGACGGGTCGCAGCGCGTTCCCTAGCTTCGTGGCGCGCAGCCGGTCGAATCCGTCTCGCGAACTGCGCGACGCGTCCGTCTGGGCTCGAATGTGGGAGGACACTCGTACGCGCCTAGCGGCCGCGGAGCCGGAGAAGTTCAATCGCTGGGATTCGGACGCTCCGGCCTGCGCCTGAGCGCCGAACGCTCACCGACGAACGCACCGCGGCAGAGCACGGTCGCACTCACCGAGAGTTGCATCCGATCCACAGTCCTCCACGGCCCCGCCCACATCCAGACCAGCACGGCCTCGACATGAACGCCCGAGCCGGAACAATCGCGAGCCTGACTGGCCACAGGGACCGACCTGCCAACTCGCCGATCACCAACCGCACCCCGAGATCCACGCCGCCGGCCAGCGCCCCGCCCAAGAAGAGCACCAGCCCGATCACGAAGACAGCCAAGATCCAAGCGTTGCCGCCGGTGAACTCCGTTCCGATCACATCGCCACCGGTGAGCCGCCATCCATAGACGACGACCCACGCACCGACCGAGTAGATCAACACGCGAAACCCGGCCACGACTGATCGGCGCGAGACCAGCCGACCGACCAGCACCACCGCCGCTCCGACTCCCACACGCACGACGAGGGCGAGCAGACCATTGACCGAAGCTTCTCCCAGGTCAACTCGATGGGCTCGGGATATCCTCCCGCCAGGGGATGGCCGGGAAGTACGGCCAGGTTGTCGAATGCTCCGAACAGAAGCGAGGAGACGAAGCCGACGACGAGACCGGCGATGACGACGGCCGGTGGAATCAGCAGCCCGGCGTGATCAGCCGCCGAGCGTGTTTCCTCCGACGATTGCTCCACGATGCGTCTGGGTCTCGTTGGTGCGATCAGCCGATGTCCAGCACGTGTCCCTCATCGGCGAACACGACTTCGCCCTCGAACGGCCCGCCGGCCTCCTCGACGGCCCGACGTTGGTTTTCCTCGATGTCGAGGTTCGGACCATGGTGCACCAACACCAGGGTCTTGACCCCGGCCGCAGCGGCCATCTCGCCTGCTGTGAGTGGCCCGGTTTGACCAATGTCCTCCTGCAACCGGCTCATCTCTCCCTGGAGATCCCAGCACATCGAGTACAGGACGTCGGCACCCCGGGCGAGGTCGATGACCTCCTGGCAGGGACCGGTGTCTCCGGTGAAGACAACCGAGCCCTCGTCTGTTTCGAGGCGGTACGCGAGCGAGTCGAGGTACGGCTGTACATGCTGGGCATGACCGGAGGTCACTCGCCACCGGTCGTTCTCAACGACATCACCGGCAACGATCACACGGTTCTCATAGGTGGGCCATGGCCGGGGTAGCACCCCACCGCGATTGATGAACACCTGCTGGCTCCCCGCGAACCCGATACGCGCCTCGATATCGTGGCGAAAGGCACCACGGTCCGGTCCGATCAGATCCTCGACAAATCCATCAGTCGGGGTCGGTCCGACGATCTCGATCGGGGGGAGATAGTGACCGCCCTGGTCCCAGCGGCTGAGCAGCAGCGCCGGGAGGTCGACCACGTGGTCGAAGTGCAAGTGCGTCAGGAAGAGATTGTTGATGTCGGTGGGCATCCTCCCGCCCCGGACCAGCCGATCGGTGGCTGCCGGACCACAGTCGAACATCAGCGTCTCGTTCCCGTGTTCGACGACGAACGACGAACCCCAGTTCTCCACCGTCGGGGTGGGCGTTCCGACTCCCAATGACACGACTTTCATTCCGCTCTTCCTCATTCGACCGCTTCCTGCGGTACTAGCCGAAATGTCTGACGTATCTCCAACGTACCAGGACAACCGAGACCCGCCATCCGGCCTATCGGACACTCTCCGAATCGCTCCGAGTCGAGATCCTTGACGGTACCTACCGGCCGGGTGACCGCCTCCCCACCGAGCATGAGCTCTCTGCCCGATCCGGCATCGGGCGGTCGACGGACCGAGAGGCGATCCGCGCGTGGGAGTCACAACACCTCGTCGTCACCAGGCGGGGTGTGAAAAGGTGGAACCTTCGTGGCCGAGCCGGACAAGCACGCTGCGGCAGTCTCGCTCGGCGCGCACCTGGACTGCCTCCCCCAGCCTCGTACCGTTTCAAATCTTCCAGGATGGACGGCGAGTGGTTCGTGGTGGCGTGCGCCAAAGAGAAGTTCTGGACCCGCCTTGCCGAGGCGATTGGACGCTCGGGTCTGGCGACCGACGATCGCTTCATCGATTTCAGCCCGCGGCTCCGCAACAGGGACGAACTCATAGCGATCCTCGACGACGAGTTCGCCATCCGACCGGCGAACGAGTGGGTCGCCGACCTGGCATGTCGGCGTCCCCACCTGGCCCGTTCTGGACGTTCCGGCCGCTCTCGCCGATCCCCAGTTCGAGGCTCGCAGCCTTGTCATCAAATCGGAGCATCCCCGCCTCGGACGCGTCGCCAGGTGGCGGGTCCCAGTTCTTCCGGGGCGACGACGCGCAGTGGTTCGTCGTGGCGTGTACCAAAGAAGAGTTCTGGGTCCGGCTGGCAGAGACCATCGACCGCCCGGAACTGGCGGTCGACGAGCAGTTCGTCCACTGCGCCGCCCGGAACCGCAACAAGGATGAGCTGATCGCTCGATGCGGAGTTCGCGACGCGACCCGCCGGAGCATGGATCACCAGACTCGAGGAACCAGGTGTCCCACCGGGCGCGCACTCGAAGTACCGGCGGCCCTCGCAGATCCTCAGGTCGAGGCTCGGGGCCTCGTCATCGAGTGCGGCCATCCCCGACTCGGACCAGTACACCAGGTCGCCGGACCCGTCAACGTCAACAGTCCATGCGCCGAACACCCAGCGCGCTCCCCGACGGGGGCGAAGACCACGAGACGTGATGCGCGAGCTTCTCGGCTACGACACGGCACGGATCGACGCGCTCCGGTGCCGGAACACTCGGACCACCTCGCAACTGAAGCCCGACGCCAAGCAGACCTCCGAGCAGCGCGGAGCTGGGACCGGTGCGTCGACCGCGGACCTCACCGGTTCACGCAGAGCGAGCAGACCCGTTGGGACGGCCACGGCGCTGTACGGTGACGAAATGACGACCCGCCCCAACATCCTCCTCATCTCTTCGGACCAGCAGAACCCGCTGATGGCGGCCGGTTCGGCACTCGCCGACACCCCGCATATCGACGGGCTCGCGGCCCGGGGCACCGCCTTCTCCCAGGCGTACTGCACCAGTCCGATCTGTGTGCCGGCCCGGGCGAGCATGGCGACGGGTCGTTATGTCCACGAGTTGGGAACCTGGGACAACTCCGCTCCGTACGTCGGCGGGCCACAGAGCTGGGGCCATGTGCTGGGCGACGCCGGGTATCGGGTGACGACGATCGGCAAGCTCCACTACCGCAACACCACTGACGACACCGGCTTTCCCGACCAGCGGCTGGCGATGCATATCCACGGCCGCGGCGACATGGAAGGCGTATCGCTGCGTCCACAGGCCGCGGTGCCGGACCGCCCTGACGGTGCGCTGAGCAAGAACCTGTTGGAGGTTGGTGTCGGCGAATCCGAATACACCGGTTTCGACCGGGCGGTGGCCGACGCGGCAGTGCGCTACCTGGAGATCGAGTCCGCCGAAAGACCATGGGCGCTGATGGTCTCCTTCGTCACCCCGCACTTTCCGCTGATCGCCCCCCAGGAGCACCACGACCGTTACGACCAGGCGGATTTCCCCGGCCCGGCCGAGTTGGACGAGGCATGGCAGCACCCGGCGGTCGAGACCTTCAAACGGTCTTTCGGCCTGACCCGCCCGTTGACCGACGCCGAACATCGCGCTGCGCTGCATTCGTACCTGGCGCTGTGCTCGTTCCTCGACGACCGGGTGGGCGAGGTGCTCGCCGCCCTGGAACGCACCGGCCATCTCGACGACACGCTCATCGTTTACACCTCCGATCATGGTGAGAGCGCAGGAGCGCACGGCCTGTGGTTCAAGCATCTGATGAACCGGGAGTCGGTGGGCGTGCCGATGATCGTGGCGGGTCGGGGCGTCGAAGAGGGGCGAGTCGTCCATTCCCCGGTGTCCCATGTGGACCTGTTTCCAACCTTCCTCGACCTCGCCGGGCTGCGGGACGCGGTGCCTGCCGACGTGCCGGGGCTGTCACTGCTGAACCCAGAGGCGCTGGCCGGCTCGGACCGGGGGGTGTTGGCCGAGTACCACGCCAATGGTTCGACCTCGGCGAGCTTCATGCTCCGTCACCGCCGCTACAAGTACATCGAGTACGTGGGAGAGCGTCCGCAGCTCTTCGACGTCGTCGACGACCCCGCGGAGATGGTCGACCTTGCCCGGCATCCCGAGTCGGGGGGGATCGTGGCGGGGATGGCTGCTCGGCTACGGGAGATCTGCGAGCCGGAGGCCGTGGACGCCGAAGCCAAAGCCGACCAGGCCCGCAGGGTGGCCGAGGTCGGCGGCGTCGAAGCCGCCGCCACCCACACCGTCAACCACACCCCCGTCCCAACAACATAGGGGGTTGGCCGCGTCCGTGCATGGGGACGTGCCGCTCCACGGTTGCGTTGCCATTCGCCGGGCGATACATCTAGAACGGAATGAGCTCCTCGTCCGATGTGCTGGCCGTCCGGAAAAATCGGCCCCATGGGTTGCGACCGTCTCACCACTTTGTTCCGGACCACGCGCGGACGTCGCCGACGGGCGAACGTAGGGTTCGGATACACGAAGGCAAGCGATGACGTCGAGTCTGGGGCTTTCCTTCGACGATGCAAAAAGCGAGCGGGAGGAGGCTCGATCGGGGCTTGTATGATCTTCGCGTCGGCGAAGCCTCGCCAGTCCCTCCACGACCCTGCCGTGCACCGCTATGGCTGCCTTCATCGAGTCGCGTCTCCAGGCGACATGGACAACGCCAGCACCGCTTGGATCAGGTCCAGTCTCTACGCGAGAGTTCCTTGCCGGGACCGGACCGTACGTGTTGCACGCCCGCATCTCACGCAAGGAGACGTCGAGAACGTTCCGACGATCCATCTGGGCGAGAAATAGCGACGACGGAGGCTAGCCGCCAACGGTCTACGGTGGTCGAGCAGATCACGACACGGGAGTAGTGACGCATGAGGATCGCAGTCGGCCGGTTCAGCCAAGAGTCGAACACGTTCAGCCCCGTGGTGACGGATATAGAAGTGTTTCGTCGTCAGGGATATGCCATCGGGACCGACATCGACTTTCGGGCGGGGGGGAAAGCCCGTAACCCGCTGTGGGCGTTTGCCGACGTGTCCGATGCACGCGGCGGCGTCGAACTGATGCCGTTGGTTCGAGCCAGCGCGGGGGCGAGCGGCCGAGTGACGAAGGCGGCCTTCGACGAGATCATCGCCGCGTTCGAGCAGCAGTTGAACGCGATGGGCGAGGTCGGCGCGGTGTATCTAGCGCTGCACGGGGCGATGGCGGCCGAGCACGACGACGATCCCGAGGGCCTACTGTTGGAGATGGTTCGGAACAGGATCGGTCTGGATGTGTGGCTGGTGGCATCGACCGACCATCACGCGTGCATCACGCGTCGGAAAGTTGCGAACGCCGACATCCTCGTCGGACACCGCACTCAGCCGCATGATCCGTATCACACCGGGAAGGAAACGGCCGAAGCGCTGTTCCGGATGGTGGATGAGAACATCACACCGACGGTCGCCATGCGGAAGGCGCCGATGATCACCCATCAGGAGCAGTACCTGACCCGCAAGCCGCCGATGAAGATCTGGTTCGACCTGGCTCGGGAGATGGAGTCACGTCCAGGGGTGATCTCGGTGTCGACGTATCCGATGCAGCCGTGGCTGGATGTGGAAGAGGGTGGTTGGGCTTCTCTCGTCTACACCGATGACGATCCGCAGTTGGCCGATGAGTTGGCCAAGGAGCTGACTCGCAAGGTGTGGGAGCTTCGCGACGACTTGATGGTTCAGGAGTCGATTCCGGTCGCCGACGCGGTGGCCAGAGCCGAGGCCGCGACCGGCGGAGTCGTCGTGCTCTCCGACACGGGCGACAGCGTGGCCGGTGGCGCGGCGGGCGACTCGAACGTGATTCTGGCAGAGATGATCCGTCAGCAAGTGCAGCACACCGCCCTGGTTCCGATGGTCGACGAGGCGGCTGCGTTGAAAGCGGCCGAGGCCGGGGTGGGTGCCACCATCGAAGTGCAGCTGGGCCGCTCGTCTGACACCCGTTGGGGCGAACCTATCACCGTGAGCGCCGAAGTGCTCAACATCACAGACGGGGTGATCGCCGCCGACATTCACGACGAAGCACAGGAGTTCGGTACGACCGCATTGCTCAAGATCGGCAACGTCTTCGTCGGAGTCTCCCGCTATCGGACCGGATCCGTGCTCAAGCCGCTCTTCTGGACCCACCTGGGGGTGGATGCCACCGATCGGGACGCGGTGCGGACGGTGGTGGTGAAGACCGCCTCCAACTTCCAGTACTTTGCCGACTGGACCGAAGACCTGATCCGGGTCGATACCCCCGGACACACCCAGTCCCGGGTGCTCGATTTCGATTGGCAGCGGCTCCCCAGACCCGCATTCCCCCTCGACGCCGACGCCGCACTCGACTTCGACTGAGCCTGCGGATCGGCCAGGATGGCTTCCGGTCGACTGACCGGAAAACCACCGACTCCGGAACAGACGCATCGACTGGCACGACTCGCCGTCGATCGCATCCATGGGCAATGCCATCAGGACACCGCCACGATCGTCTTACCCCGGGCGTGTCCTTC